>JANOAP010000137.1:0-15720 GCA_031411175.1 Rhodoferax sp.
GCAGCAGCAGGGTGTGAGCCCGTCCACCGTGGTGGCCGCGTATGACCAGTTGCTGGCCCAGGGGTTGGTGGAGGCGCGTAAAAATCGCGGGTTTTTCGTGAGAGAAATGGCTGCAAAACCCGAAAACAGGGCTAAGTCAGCTACTCATTCAGTAGCAAATCAAATTGAAGCCGGCGGTTTCCAGGCGCAGCATGTGCCCGTCAACGCGACAGCGCTGATTCGTGGCATGTTCCATGGCTCCAGCGACAAGCCGCAGCCCGGCATGGGGGTGTTTCCGCCCGACTGGCTTGAGACCAGCTTCATGCCCACGGCCGTGCGCAAGGTCACCAGCAACCGGGCGTTGAAGTCGTTCGCGCTGCAATATGGCGAGCCTGCGGGCGACAGCGGCTTGCGCCAGTCGCTGTCCAAGAAATTGTCTGCGCTCAACGTGCAGGCCACACCGGGCCAGATCATCACCACGGTGGGTGCCACCCATGCGCTCGACATTGTGAGCCGCACCCTGCTGCACGCGGGCGATTACGTGATGGTGGAAGAGCCGGGCTGGGCCATTGAGTTTGCACGGCTGGGCGCGTTGGGCATGCGCATCTTGCCCGTGCCCCGCACTGCGGAGGGCCCTGACCTGGCCATGATGATGCGCTACTGCGAGCTGCACGCCCCCAAGCTGTTTGTGAGCGTGAGCGTGTTCCACAACCCCACCGGCTTTTGCCTCACACCAGGCAGCGCCCACCGCGTGCTGCAACTGGCCAACACGCACAACTTTCATATTGTTGAAGACGACACCTACAGCCATCTCGCACCGGACCATGCAACGCGCCTGTCGGCACTGGACGGACTGCAGCGCACCATCTACGTCAGCGGGTTTGCCAAGATTCTCGCCCCCGGCTGGCGGGTGGGTTTTCTGGCGGCACCGCCTGCGCTGTACGAGCGGCTGCTGGACACCAAATTGCTGGCGACGCTGACCACGCCTGCGCTGCTGGAAAAAGCGCTGGCCTGGTGCATCGACCAGGGCCAGTTGCGTCGCCATGCCGAGCGCATCCGCACCCGCCTGGATGTGGCACGAGGCCGCAGCGTGAAGCTGGCTTTAGCCGGTGGCTGCAGCTTCGCCGCGCCACCGGCCGGGCTGTTTGGCTGGGTCGATACCGGTGTGGACACGGACGCCTTGGCGCAGCGCATGCTGGACGAAGGCTACCTGCTGGCACCCGGTGCCCTGTTTCATGCACAACGTCAGCCCAGCACGCTCATGCGCATCAACTTCGCAACCACGCAGGACGCGCAATTCTGGAAGGTGTTTTCAAAAATCAGGGCGACGGTCTGATTCTGTTTCTAAATCATCCCTGACGTTGTTGCCTTGGCTCGTGGCTTTCATTAGGTGACCGCTTCCTTTGGGTTGCCGCGCAAGAGGGAGCCCAAGGCGGCTGCGTACGTGTCCCCCGACGCGGGGAAAGCATGCTCGCCTTGATTAAGCCAGAGGGCGCGTCTCCTCCTTAACCTCCCGCATCCGCCTTGGACTCCCTCTTGCGCTTGGAGTTTGGCGGCGGGTCTGGTTGTTTCAACAACGCTGCCCATTTGCGTATCGAGCGGGGCAGGTTGGCACCAACGCTGAAGTTAGCGACGTCCCGCACACCTCAAAGCAGAAAAGCACCTAGGGCGGATGCGGGAGGTTAAGGAGGAGACGCGCCCCGCTGAACTATGCAAGGCGACCGATTCAGCCCCGCGTCGGGGGACACGGACGCAGCCGCCCTGGGTGCTTTTCTGCGCCTTTGCCAAAGCCCACCAAGTCCCACCAAACGTCAGAACTGATTTGTCAATGGAATGCGGTGCCGCTCAAATTCGAAGCGGACAAAGTGCGAGCGCGTCTCGCCCGGCTGCTGCCAGCAACTGGGCTGGGGCCATTCCGGGTGGTTGGGGCTGTCGGGGAAATACTCGGGCTCCAGTGCCAGCCCCGCGTGTTGCTGCAAGGTGCGGCCTTGGCGCCCTGGCAGGCCGGACAGGTAGTTGCCGCTGTAGCACTGCAGGCCGGGGTAGCTGGTGGACAGCGCCATCGAAAGAAGTCCGTCCGCGGAGCCCAGACTTGCCGCGGGCGACTCACCGCCACGGCAGCGCGCGTTCAGCACAAAGCAATGGTCCAGACCACCGCCCAGCGCGAGCTGGGGATGCGCGCGGGACAGCGCTGATTGCAGACGCGTGGGGCGCGAGAAGTCAAAAGGCGTGCCCCCAACCGCCGCGAACTCCCCGGTGGGGATCAGGCGCACGTTGACCGGCAGGTACTGCTGCGCATCAACCCAGAGCGTGTGGGCCAGCACGTCGCCGTGGTCGCCCAGTTCGTTGACCCCGTCCAGGTTGAAATAGCCGTGGCTGGACAGGCTGACCGGGCAGGGCGCGTCGACCGAGGTGTCAAAACGAATGGTGACGGCACCGTCGGGCCTCACTTCGTAAGTCACCTGGGCGTGCAGGTTGCCGGGGAAGCCCTGGTCGCCCGCAGGAGACGCCAGGCCAAAGGTGATCTGGCGGGGGCCGTGTGACAGCACTTGCCAGTCACGCTTGTCAAAGCCGTCGGGGCCACCGTGCAGTTGCGAGCAGCCCTCATTGGGCAGCAGCTCGCTGGTCTGGCCTTGCGGTGCGGTGAACCGCGCGTCCGCGATGCGGTTGGCGTAGCGGCCCACAATCGCGCCCAGGTAGCCGGGTTGGGTGCCGTACAGGCTGGGCTTGTCGTGACCCAGAAGCACTTCACGCCACACGCCACCACCCATCTCCAGCCCGCATGACAGCCAGCTGGCGCCCCGGTCCGTCACGGCAATGCGCGTGCCACCGCCTTCCAGATGCCAGACCCTGCGCGACCTCACCGCGCCAGCGGGCACGCTGCCCGCCAGCTTAGCGTCCGCCAGCTTGGTGCCTGCAAGCCTAGAGGTAGCGGTTGACGAGGTTCTCAAGGTATTCCTGACGGCCTGACACCGGCAACACATCCTTGTTCGCCGACAGCACCTGGTCAGACAAAGCTTGCAGCGACACCTTGCCCGCCAGAATGTCCTGGCTCCAGGGCTGCTGCCAGCCGGCATAGCGGTCGCTGACGGCCTTTGCGAGTTGCCCGTCGGTGATCATTTTTTCGGCAATCAGCAGCGCGCGCGCGCATACGTCCATGCCACCGATGTGGCCATGGAAGAGGTCGGCCGCGTCCAGCGACTGGCGACGCACCTTGGCGTCAAAGTTCAGGCCACCGGTGCCCAGACCGCCGTCCTTGTAGATGTAATAGAAGGCCTGCGCCACCTCGGCCACGTTGTTGGGGAACTGGTCGGTGTCCCAACCCAGTTGCGGGTCGCCCCGGTTCACGTCCAGGCTGCCAAACACGCCAAGCGCTTGAGCCAGGCAAATCTCGTGATCAAAACTGTGCCCTGCCAGCGTGGCGTGATTGGCCTCAATGTTGACCTTGACCTCGCGCTCCAGGCCGTACTGCTTCAAAAAACCGAATACGGTGGCCACATCAAAATCGTACTGGTGCTTGGAGGGCTCGCGTGGCTTGGGTTCGATCAGGATGGTGCCCTTGAAGCCGATGCGGTGCTTGTGCTCCACCACCAGGTTGAGAAAGCGGCCCAACTGGTCCAGCTCCTGCTTCACGTTGGTGTTCAGCAGGGTCTCATAACCTTCGCGACCACCCCACAGCACGTAGTTTTCACCGCCCAGCGAATGGGTGGCGTCCAGCGCGGCCTTGACCTGGGTGGCAGCCATGGCAAACAGGGCGGGGTCGGGGTTGGTGGCGGCACCTGCCATGAAGCGCCGGTGGCTGAACAGGTTGGCCGTGCCCCACAGCAGCTTCATGCCGGTGCGTTGCTGGTGCTGTGCCAGCTTGTCCACCATGTGCCGGAAATGGGTGTCGCTTTGTTGGGGCGTGTCACCCTCGGGAGCTACATCGCGGTCGTGAAAGCAGTAATAGGGCGCGCCGAGCCTGGCAAAGAAATCGAAGGCGGCTTCGGCCTTGCGTTCGGCCTGTTCCATGGGGGACCCGCCCTGAAACCAGGGCCGCTCGAAGGTGTCACCACCAAAGGGGTCGTTGCCGGTGCCGACAAACGTGTGCCAGTAGCAGACCGCGAAACGCAAATGGTCCTCCATGCGTTTGCCAAGCACCACGCGGTCTTTGTCGTACCAGTGAAAGGCCAGCGCCTGGTCGGTTGCGGGGCCTTGGTAGCGGATGGGGGCGATGTCTGAAAAGTAGCTCAAGTGGGGTCTCCGGTGAAGGACAGATAGGTCCGGGGTGTTGTGAGGAAAGGGGCTATGCGGCCTGTGCGGCATCGTGAAAGCTGGCCTGCAAGGCCGGGTAGAGGGCGTGGAAGCGGGCATGGCGAGCCATCAGCCGCGCACGCTCCAAAGGCTCAGGCGCGTAGGCCAGTGCAACGGCCGGGGCATTGCACACCTGCGCCTCATCACCACCGCAGGCCAGCCAGGCGAGGCGGGCGGCACCCAGCGCGGCACCGGCATGGCCGCCCACATGGGTGACGATTTCCACATTCATCGCAGAGGCGAGTTGTTGGGCCCACACAGGGCTGCGTGCACCGCCGCCCACCAATGACAGACGCTGCACCTCAGTACCCGCCTGCTGCAACGCATGCAGGCCATCCAGCAGGCCAAAGGTCACGCCTTCCATGACTGCATAGGCCAGATGGGCCGGGCCATGGTCCAGTGACAGGCCTACCAGTGCGCCTTTGGCATGCGGGTCGTTGTGGGGCGTGCGCTCGCCCGAGAGATAGGGCAGGAACAAGGGCGCGCGCTGCATCTGCTCGGGGCTCAGCGCAGCCACGCCATCAAGCAACTGCGTGACGTCGGCAGCGCCCGTTAAATCCGCAGCCCAGCGCAAGCATTCAGCCGCTGTCAGCATCACGCTCATCTGGTGCCAGCGGTTTGGCAACGCATGGCAAAACGCGTGCACCGCCAGTGCCGGATTGGGCCGGAAGCGGTCTGTGGTGACGAACAAGACGCCTGATGTGCCCAGTGAAATAAAACCGCTGCCCGGCTGCACTGCGCCAATGCCCACCGCGCTGGCTGCGTTGTCGCCACCGCCTCCGGCCACGATGATGTTGGATGGCAGGCCCCAGCGACGTGCCAGATCACCGCGCACATGGCCGCTGACTTCACTGCCTTCCACCAGGCGTGGCATGTGGCTCAACTGGAGCCCGCAGGCACCCAGCAATTTATCCGACCAGCGGCGCTGACCCACGTCCAGCCACAGTGTGCCTGCCGCATCGGACATCTCGGACACGCAGTCGCCGGTGAGCTGCAGACGCAGCCAGTCTTTGGGCAGCAACACCTTGTCCGTGCGCGCAAACACGTCGGGCTCGTGCCGGCGCAGCCACAGCAGTTTGGGCGCGGTAAAGCCGGGCATGGCGAGGTTGCCAGCGATGTTCGCCAGGCCTGGCAAGGTGTTCGTCAATGCCGCGCATTCGGCAGCGCTGCGGCCATCGTTCCAGAGAATTGCGGGCCGCAGTACCGACTGGTCGCGGTCCATCACCACGGCACCGTGCATCTGGCCTGACAAACCGATGCCTGCCACGCTGGCCATGGCGGCTGGCCCGGCCAAAGTCGCCAACTGGTCCATCGCAACACAGGTGGCCTGCCACCAGTCTGCGGGGTTCTGCTCCGACCACAAGGGGTGGGGGCGCGACACTTCCAGCGGAGCCCCAGCCTGTGCCACCACCTGGTGGTCATCCCCCAGCAACAACACCTTGACTTCGGAGGTGCCGAGATCAATGCCCAGGTAGTTCATGCGGCTGGTAGCTGAAGTGGGAAAAATCGGCAGGGCGCCCATGGCCAGACAGGTCAAACGCCACCATGCCCACAAAGGCCCCGGTGAAGGACCCATGCACGCCGCGCCCGGCCTCGTCGGAGATCAGGCTGGCGTCCAGCACTGGCCCTACCGCTATCCAGTCGCTGGCAACGCGGTATTTGAAGCGCAATTGCGCATAGTCCACATGGCAGGCCAGACCAATTGTGCCGGTAGCCGGCAACTGAATCAGCGCGGGCAAGGGGTGGCTCGGCTTGGCATCCGGGTAGTTGGCTTCGCAACTGATGACGGTCAGGCAGCGGCCCAGCACCTCGTGCCAGGTGACGCCCAGCGCGTGGTACTTGAACTGGTTGTAGTAGAGGGTCAGGCCCGCCATTTGCTGGTGTGTCTGGGGGTCAAAGTCCACCCCGGTTTCTGCGGTGAAGGCGAAGTGCTCCTGGCGTCTTGCCACCAGAGACTGCTCGAACCAACTGCCAATGGATTCGCGGGCATGCAGGCGCAGGGCTTTGCCCGTCAGCGTAAAAAGGCGCTCGGGATAGGGTGTGCGCAACCATTGAAATTCCAGCGGCAGTTTGTCACCGGTGAACACGCTGCGACTTGGCGGTGCTGGTGTGGCGCACGCCCCTGAGTGGGGTGCGGGTACCTCAACATCGGGAATCAGCGTGCCGTTGTCCAGGTACAGCCAGTCGTTGTCACGCCACACGCACTTTTGAATGGCGGTTTCACGCCCCAGCGGCGACAGCCGTGTGCCGGGCAGGGGCCTTGAGCACAGGTGGGTGTGATAGACCTCGCCTTCGGGTGTCTCCACGTATTGCCCGTGCCCGGCCCGTTGCAAAGTGGCCGAGGGTGCGTCCTTGGACGTCATCAGGTGCACGTCTGGGTGCATCTCGTAAGGGCCCCAGATGTCGCGCGAACGCGCCATGGTCACGGCATGGTTGTAGCCGGTGCCACCCTCGGCCAGCGTCATGTAGTACCAGCCCTTGCGCTTGAACACATGCGGGCCTTCGACCAGACCCAGGTAGCTGCCCCGGAACACGTTTTGCGCCTTGCCCACCAACTGGCCCGTCTTCGCGTCCCATTCCTGCAACACGATGCCCAGGAAGCTGGGGAAGCCCGCATGGCCACCGGGGGCTTCGGCGCGCTGGTTCCAGTACATGTTCATGAAGTACTTGCGGCCATCGTCATCGTGAAACAGCGACGGGTCGAAGCCGGACGAATTGACATGAACCGGGTCACTCCACGGGCCTTCGATGGCGGGGGCCGTGACGATGTAGTTGTGCGTGTCCTTGAAGCCGCTGTAGCGCTTGACGTCGGTGTAGACTAGCCAGAACAACCCATCTGCGTGCGACAGACACGGTGCCCAGATGCCGCAAGAATCGGGGTTGCCACGCATGTCGAGTTGCGACGCGCGGTCCAGCGGACGCTTGACCAATGTCCAGTTCACCAGATCCCGCGAATGGTGGATCTGCACGCCGGGGTACCACTCAAATGTCGAGGTCGCGATGAAGTAATCTTCCCCCACGCGGCAGATGGAAGGGTCGGGGTTGAAGCCGGGCAGGATGGGGTTGGTGATCATGGCGCTGCGGTGTGGCAAGAGTTCAAGTTGGCAAAAGGTCAAACGAAATCAGGCCTGACCCAGGTGCCCCCTGCGGCAGAGGATTTGACCGCCGCCTCAATGAAGGCCATGCCTTTCACGCCATCGTCCAGACCGGGGAACATGACCTCTGCCGGAACCGGCTGGCCGGAGTCCACGGCGCGAATCGCCAGAGCCGCCTCGCGGTAAATGTTGGCAAAGCCTTCCAGATAGCCCTCGGGGTGACCTGCCGGAATGCGCGTCATGCGGGCCGCTGACGGGCCCGTGGCCGCAGAGCCCCGCGTCACCAAACGGCGCGATTCGCCCAACGGTGAGTGGATCAGCACGTTGGGGTCGGCCTGAACCCATTCAATGCCGCCCTTGCTGCCGTACACCCGCAGGCGCAGGCCGTTTTCGTGCCCCGGCGCAATCTGGCTGGCCCACAGCATGCCTTTGGCACCGCCCTGGTAGCGCAGCAGCATGCTGACGTTGTCGTCCAGCCGCCGCCCCGGCACAAAGGCGGTCAGCTCTGCACAAATCTGGTCAAGCTTGAGCCCCGTGACGAAGTCCGCCAGGTTGTAGGCGTGCGTGCCAATGTCACCGAGGCAACCGCCTGCGCCTGACCTGGCTGGGTCGGTGCGCCATTCGGCCTGCTTCTGGCCTTGCTGTTCAATCGGCTCGGCCAGCCAGTCTTGCGGGTATTCCACCTGCACCTGGCGAATCGTGCCCAACTCACCCGAAGCCACCATGGCCTGGGCCTGGCGCACCAGCGGGTAGCCGGTGTAGTTGTGGGTCACGCAAAAAATCCGGTCGGTGCTGCGGGCGAGGTCACGCAAGGCCACCGCTTCAGCCAGATTGAGGGTCAGCGGCTTGTCGCAAATGACGTGAAAGCCTGCCTGCAAAAATACACGGGCGACCGGCGCATGCATGTGGTTGGGCGTGACGATGGCCACCACGTCAATGCCATCGGGCCGCTGCCGCTCCGCCCGCGCCATGTCCTCGTAGCTCGCGTACACGCGCTGGGGGTCCAGGCCCAGCATGGCACCTGAACGCTGGGCCCGCTGCGGGTCGGCACTGAGTGCCCCGGCCACCAGCTCATACTGGTCGTCCAGACGTGCTGCGATGCGGTGCACGCCGCCGATGAAAGCCCCCTCGCCGCCGCCCACCATGCCAAGCCGCAGTCGCCGTGTGGTAGCGGTTTCTGCGTAGGTGCCTGCCTCAACTGCCATGCTGTTTACTCCCGTGAGAAGGGTTGCCAGGTTGCTTGTTTTAGCGTGCTGCCCACAACAGGCCGCGTTCAAAAATTGTTTTCATCTCAGGCTGCTGGAACTCGGCAGACACATGGCCCAGCGCGCTGTAGAAAACGCGCCCCGTGCCATGGCGGCGTTTCCACACCACGGGCATGACCACGCCCTTGACCCATTCGGCATGCTCGCCGCTGAAGGTGGTGGTGGCCAGTACCTCGTTGACCGGATCCACATGCATGTAGTACTGCTCCGAGCGGTAGTCAAAGTCGTGCAGCCCGGCCACGACGGGGTCTTGCGGCTTGCTGATGTTGACTTTGAAGTCGATGATTCCCCCTGGGTGCGCAACCCACTGGCCACCGGTGATGAACTGGTAGTCCACCGAATCGCGAAACGCATCGCACATGCCGCCGTGAAACCCTGCGAGCCCCACACCCGAGCGCACGGCTGCCGAGAGATTGGCACACTCGTCCTTTTCGATTTTCGACATGGTGTAAATCGGAACGATCAAATCAAGCTGCGAAAGCAGCGGGTCGGCAAAGGCGGCTGTCTGGGTCTCAATTCGCACCTCAAAACCGTTGGCAGCCAGCATGTCACGCACAATGTGCGCGCATTTTTCGGGCTCATGACCTTGCCACCCGCCCCAGACGATCAATGCTTTTTTCATGGTGTTTCCTTTGTAGCCTTCTTTGTCGAATTAACTGGCGTTGGTGGGTATCTGGTCGAACTGGCCCGAGGCCAGACTGGCCACAAGCGGTTCGGGGCGGGGCGGGCGGGAGTTGATCGCCACATGGCGGCCGGTTGTCGACGAAACCTCGAATGCCTCCATGACTTCCAGCGCGTGCAGTGCCAATTCACCTGAGGCACGGTGGGCGCGACCTGTGCGCAAAGCGTCAGCTATGTCGGCCACACCGATGCTGCGGAAATTGCCGTCGCTGTAGGTGTGCGTGAGGGGCATGTCAACCCAGTCTTGTCCTGGCAGGGCCATAACCACCGGGCCACCAAAGCGGTTGGGGTCGGGCACTTGAAGGCTGGCCCGGATGCCGTGCAGCTCTATCGGTTTGCAGGTGTGTTTGGGCACATCAAAGCTGGTGGCGATGGACACCACCGCGCCGTTCACAAATTCGAGCGTGCCGGCCACGTGGGTCTGCACCAGCACGTCCATTTGCTGGCCCTTGAGGGGCTCGCTGGTGATCGTGCGTGTGGAGCGGCGGCGCGATGTGATGCCCGACACGCGTGCCACGGGGCCAATCAGGTTGACCAATGCCGTGATGTAGTACGGACCCATGTCCAGCATGGGGCCACCGCCCGGCTGGTAATAAAACGCCGGATTCGGGTGCCAGCGCTCATGCCCAGGGCACATGAAGAAGGCGGTGCCAGCCACGACATCACCCAGCACGCCGCTGTCTACCAGGGCGCGGCTGGTCTGGTGACCACCACCCAAAAACGTGTCCGGCGCACACCCCACACGCAATTGGTGGCGTTGCCCGGCCTCGACGAGGCGACTGGCCTGCGCGACGCTGAGCCCCAGCGGTTTTTCGGAGTGCACGTGCTTGCCGGCGGCCAGGGCCTGCAAGCCTACCTCGACATGCACGGCGGGAATCGTCAGGTTGACGATGATTTCAACCGTGTCGTCCCGCAGCAAGGCATCAACAGATTGCGCAGTGAGGCCGTGGCGTGCAGCGGCGGCTTCGGCGGCCTCGGGCCGCACATCGGCCAGACCTCGAATGTCCAGCAGCGGGAAACCCGCCGCTGCCTTGAGGTAAGCATCGCTGATGTTGCCGCAACCGATGATGCCAATGCCGACTTTGTTCATGGAAGACGCCGTATTTGGTAGTGTGAATTTAAATTAATTTTCTTTTCGAACTAAATAATACAAACACAGTTAAATACTGGAATAAGGATAAACCCTAAGCTCAAATAGGGCTAATTTCAGCTGTTATGACGCCTTTTTATGTTCACAATGGGGTTATTTGATTCGAGAGAAATACTAAAAGAACTCACTATGGCCCATCGCCCCTTTGTCGGAGACCAGCGGCTCCTCAAGAACATGAACCGCCTGGCGCTGTTGCGCTTGTTGCGGGGTGAGCCAGGTATTTCCCGCGCCGAAATGGCGGTGCAAACCGGGCTGACAAGATCTACCGTGAGTGTGTTGATTAAAGAGCTGATTGACGAAGGCTGGCTGGAAGAAGACCCCGCCCATGTGACCGGGCAGCCAGGCCGCCGCCCTACACCGGTACGGCTCAGCGGCTCCCGCATCATGCTGGTGGGGGCAGATTTGGGGCCTGATGCGATTTGTGTTGTCACCACCTCAATCCGCATGGAGGTTCTGCAAACCAGCATCGAGCCCTTGCGCTCGCGCGACCCGCAAGCCGCCTGTCGTCAACTGGTGGAGATGGTGCAGGCGCATGCCGGACGGGTGACCCATGACGATGCCCGGCTGCTGGGCATCGGCGTGGGCCTGCATGGCGCGGTGGACATGCGCACGGGCTTGTTGCAGATTGCCCCCAACATGGGTTGGCGCAATGTGGAGGTTGGAAAACTTCTGCGGGCCGAATTGGCCCTGGCCAGTCTTGGCGCGGCCCCGGTCTATTTTCACAACGAGGCGGCACTGGCTGCCATGGGCGAGACGGAGTCAAGCCGCAGGCCGATTGATGACCCGCTGGTTTACGTCAGCTGCGGTGTCGGTGTCGGTGCCGGTATTGTTTTGAATGAAGGCTTGTTCACGGGTGCCACGGGCTCGGCGGGTGAAATTGGCCACACCAACCTGGTCATCGATGGCCAACCCTGTTCCTGCGGACGGCTGGGTTGTGCCGAGGCTTACATCGGCTTGCGTGCCATTGCTTCGGAGATGGGCGCGTTACGCTCCGGGGCGATTGACCACGCAGATTTGCGCCAGCGCATGGCCGCGCGCGACCCAAAAGCGCGAGCGGCCTTTGCGCAAGCCGGGAAATTTCTCGGTGTTTTGTTACAAGACGTGTGGACCACATTCAACCCGATGGTCATCGTGCTCGGCGGCGAAACCGTGGCCTTGGGCGGCGAGACCCTGCTGGACGCGGCCTGTGAGGTATTGGCCGATGTCGCGGCCCGAGTGGGGCTGCCTGCGCCGGTGGTCCGGCGGGCCCGATATGCCGAACGCGCCGCCGCCGTGGGGGGCGCTGCTTTCGTTTTGCATGCCGCCCTGAACCCCCAGCAACCCGCGCTGCATCCGGTCTTGCCCGCAGAAATCCGGGGCTGAGGGTTTCACCTGATAGGCATGACTTGCGGGGCAGGTTGACAATCTGCATTGAATTGGAATCGGTTCCAATTCCAAACCATATCGTGGAGACAAGTCATGAAAAACCTTCGTATGTCGCTGTTAGCGACCCTGATTACCGGCCTGGGAATTTCCTCGTCGGCGTTGGCCCAAAAGGCTGAAGTCATCCATTGGTGGACATCCGGTGGTGAATCGATGGCCGTCAAACAATTGGCTGAGGCCTACACCAAGGCCGGCGGCCAATGGGTGGATACGGCCATTGCGGGTGGCGACAACGCGCGGGCTTCCGCCATCAACCGCATCGCCGGCGGCAATCCCCCCACGGCCACCCAGTTCAATACGTCCAAGCAGTATCACGAGCTGATCGAAGCCGGCATGCTCAGCGATGTTGACGAGGTGGCCGCCAAGGAAGGGTGGGACAAATGGATGCCCGGCCCCATCAAGGACGTGATCAAGGTCAAAGGCAAGTACTACGCCGTGCCTATCAACATCCACAGTGGCACCTGGTTCTTCTACTCCAAGGCGGTGCTGGCCAAGGCGGGCGTGACCGAGCCCAAGAACGAGGCAGAGTTCTGGACCGCGCTGGACAAAATCAAGGCATCCGGCCAGATCGCCTTTGCCCAGTCCGGCACCATGGGTTATGAGCGGGCAACTTTCAACGCCGTCCTCTTGCACATGGGTGGGCGCGACCTTTACATGAAAGTCTTTGGCGACAAGGACGGCGCTACCGTCAAATCGCCAGCCTTCCGTGCCGTGCTTGAGAAATACAAAAAATTGCGCACCTACGCGGATGCAGGATTTGCCGGGCGCAGCTGGAATGACACCACAGCCTTACTGGTCACCGACAAAGCGGGCTTCCAGACCGTGGGCGATTGGGCCAAGGGGGAATTTTTGGCCGCAGGCAAAACGGCCGGCAAGGAGTACGGTTGTTTCGCGGGATGGGGCCCGAAGGCGGGCTACATGGTCAGTGGTGACGTGTTTGTGTTGCCCAAGACCACCAACAAGGACGCCATGGCCGCCCAGCAATTGCTGGCCAAGGTCGTGACCTCACCCGCGACCCAGGTGGCTTTCAACATGAAGAAGGGTTCGATCCCGATCCGTCCGGATGTGGATGCCAGCGGCATGGACATCTGTGCACAGGCCGGTGTGGTCGCTCTTAAAGACCCGGCCCGGCAGACCCCTGACCCCAGCATGCTGCTGGCCCCCGATCTCCAGGGTGCTGTGAATGACGTCGTGTCCAAATTCTGGAATACGGACATGAAGATCGAAGAGGCGCAAACGCGCTTTCTGACCGCACTCGGCAGCAAATAACCCGGCGCGACCTGCCGTCTGATGCCAGGCGAGTGTCCCTATGACGGGCACTCGCGGGCATGGTTTGGTCGGTCGCGGCACGGCGATGAAGGCGGCAGTACACAGCCCAACACCGGGGAATTTCATGAAAAACACACGCACAGGGCCGAAAGCGGCCTGGTCGGCGCACGCGGCACTTTTGCCTATGGGCATCACGGTTCTGGTCGCCTACGTGGTCTCCATCTTGTGGACCATCAGGATTTCGTTCAGCACTTCCAAGATGCTGCCCAAGTCGGATTGGGCTGGAGGCTTGCAATACGTGAATCTGTTCACCAGTGACCGCTGGTCGACCGCCATGATCAATGTGGCGCTGTTTGGCCTGTTTTTCATTTCAGGGGCGCTGATCATCGGGTTTCTGCTGGCCGTGTTCATCGACCAAAAAGTGCGGCTTGAGGGCGTGTTCCGCACCATTTACCTCTATTCCTTTGCCATCTCTTTTGTGGCTTGTGGCGTGGTGTGGCAGTGGATGTTCAATCCGCAGCTTGGCATTCAGAGATCACTGCGGGCATGGGGTTGGGAAGATGCCCGCTTCGACTGGATTACGACCCAGGACATGGCGATCTATTGCGTGGTGATTGCCGTGCTCTGGCATTCCTCGGGCCTGGTCATGGCGATTCTTCTGGCCGGCCTGCGGGGTGTCGATGAAGAGCAGTGGAAGGCAGCGCGCATCGAAGGTGTTCCGCGCTGGCGCTATTACATGAGCATCGTGCTGCCGCAACTCGGCGCGGCGGTCGGAACGGCGGTGGTGCTGCTGGCGGTTTCCGTGGTCAAGATATTTGACGCTGTCGTGGCCATGACCAACGGTGGTCCGGGAGATGCCACCGACGTACCGGCCAAGTTCATCATGGACAACCTGTTTGAGCGCCAGAACATCGGGCTGGCGTCGGCGGCCTCAACGACGATGCTGGTGACGGTGCTCATCATCATCGCGCCGTTGATGTATGTCCGTTCCAGAGCCAATGCGGCAGGGGGGCATTGATGACTACCGCCACATCAGCAACCCTGGCGTCGCCGGTCCGCCGCAGCGTTCGCCCCTCCGCGAAAATCTTCAGGCCGGCACGGCTCGGTATCTATGCTTTCCTGGTCAGTGCGGCCCTGTTCTTCCTGGTGCCGCTCTATGTGATGGGTATCACGTCCATCAAGCCGATGGACGAAATCCGGATGGGCAACATCTTTGCCTTTCCGGTGGCCTTGACCTTCGAGCCATGGGCCACTGCCTGGTCCTCTGCCTGCACCGGCTTGCAGTGCAACGGCATCTCGGTGGGCTTCTGGAACTCGATGCGCATCCTTGTGCCTTCATTGGTGCTGTCTGTTTTCCTGGGGTCACTCAATGGGTACGCCCTGGCATTCTGGCGCGTCAAGTGGGCTAACTGGGCGTTCAGTATTCTGATGCTGGGGGCTTTCATTCCGTATCCGGTCATGCTGTATCCGCTGGTGCGCATGTTTGCTTCAGTGAACATGTTTCAGTCGATTCCAAATATTGTGCTGATCCATACCGTGTTCGGCATGCCCATCATGACCCTGCTTTTCCGCAATTACTACGCGGGCTTGCCCATCGAGCTGTTCAAGGCAGCACGCATCGACGGCGGCGGTTTCTGGCGCATCTACTTCAACTTGATGGTGCCCATGTCGTTGCCCATCTTTGTTGTGGCCACCATCATGCAGACCACGGGCATCTGGAACGACTTTATTCTGGGTCTCATCTTTGCAGGCCGGGACAACTACCCCATCACGGTGCAGCTCAACAACATCATCAACTCCACCCAGGGCGAGAAGATCTACAACGTGAACATGGCGGCAACGCTGTTGACGTCGATGGTTCCCCTGGTGGTCTATTTCGTCTCCGGGCGCTGGTTTGTGCGCGGTATAGCCGCTGGCGCGGTCAAGGGTTAAGCAAAATGTCAAACGTATCCATACGCGACCTCCGAATTGCCTACAGTAAAACTACGATCCTGGAAGGCCTCAATCTTGATATTCAGGCCGGCGAGTTCGTGGTGCTGCTGGGGCCTTCCGGCTGTGGCAAGTCCACGTTGCTGCACAGCATTGCCGGCCTGATAGATGTCACAGACGGCCAGATTGAAATTGCTGGCGTAGATGTCACCTGGGCCGACCCCAAAGACCGGGGCATTGGCATGGTGTTCCAGAGCTATGCGCTTTATCCCACCATGACGGTCGAGCGCAATCTGTCGTTTGGACTTCGCATCAGCGGCATGCCCAAACCCGAGATTGCCAAGCGTGTGGACAATGCCGCGCGCATGCTGCAACTGACCCCGCTGCTGCAGCGCAAGCCGGCACACCTTTCGGGCGGGCAGCGGCAACGGGTGGCTATTGGGCGTGCGCTGGTCCGTGAGGCCAAGGTGTTCTTGCTGGACGAACCGTTGTCCAACCTGGATGCCAAGCTCAGAGCCGAGCTGCGTCGGGAGCTGAAGCAGCTCCACTTCGACCTGGGTGCCACCATGATTTACGTGACGCACGACCAGATCGAAGCCATGACGCTGGCGACCCGTATGGCGGTCATGCGCGATGG
>JANOAP010000138.1:0-7058 GCA_031411175.1 Rhodoferax sp.
TGGGGGCGTTGTAAGACATTTCGGTGGGCACGCCGTTGCGCTTGCCGGGGGTGTAGCGCCAGCTCATCACGGCCTTATAGGCAGCCTGGTCCAGCCTGTCGAAGCCGCTGGACTTCACCAGCCGGGCGCTGACGGGATGGCCATCAATGCCAATCAGAACACTGTGAATCACTTGTCCCTGTTCTCCCAGGCGCTTGCTGATGCTGGGGTAAACCGGCCGGGGGTTTTGCAGGTAATCGGCATCGCTGGATGGCAGTTCTACCTTGGGTGGTGCGGGTGGCGCGGGGGCGGCGGCCTGGACAACAGCAACTGGCGCCGCAATGGGAGGGGCAGGGGGCTGCGGCGTGGTCACGCCCACCGGCGCAGTCGGAGATGGTGTGGTGTCGGCAATGGCCACAGGCTGGGGCGGCGGGGACAGGGCCGCGACCTTTTGTTGGACCAGGGGTTGCTTGACCGGCACCGGGGGCGAGGGCGGTGGGGGTACGATTTTGGGGGCCGGTGGCTCAATGAACTCGCTCAACATTTCAACCGGAACAATGAGTTCTACCGCGCGGCGCAGCAGGCCGCTTTGCAAAGCCCAAAGCGCCAGGACATGGAACACGACGACGCTTACGGCAATCACAGCGTTGCGGCTCATGCCGGTGAAAACATTTGCAAAAGGCAGGGCAGGTTCAGCAGACGCGGTCATTGTCAAAAAGGGGTCACGGTAAATTGGGGCCCGGCCCGATGCGGCTGTGTGAGTGGCGATACGTGTGGCTATGCGCGTGACTTTACTTGCGGAAAATCCACCAAGCAAAGCCCAGCACCAGAATCAGGCTGCCACCGAGTGTTGAGAGGAGTTCCATGCCCGGCTTTCAGTAATGGACGCTGCCAGCCGTACAGCCGCCACCGGATGCGACACACTGCACTGCGCCACGATGTCACGCGCACAGCTTTCGCACTGGCCGCACTGGGCGGCTACGCCCAGCTCGAACTGGATGTCGTCAAAACCCAGACCGGCACGGGCATGGCGGGCAATCTCTCGGTCTGAAACACGGCGGCAAACACAAACAATCATGGTGGCAACCTTGGCGGCTCACTGTGGAAGATGTGTAAGTATAAATGCGAATCTATCTCATTTGCAATTCATCACCTATTTTTTTAGGGTGCATTGCTGTTTAGCGTGAGAGCGGGTCGGGGGTTCAGGCTGGGTTGAACAGCAGCGCGGGAGATGCTTGCGCCAGCGTGGCGCATCCACACAGGGCCATGGCAACCTCCAGCTCGTCGCGCAGCAAGCGCAGCACATGCGCCACGCCCACGGCCCCGGCATTGGCCAGCCCATACACATAGGGGCGGCCCAGCAGCACGGCGCTGGCCCCCAAGGCCATGGCCTTGAGCACGTCGGTGCCCCGGCGAATGCCTCCGTCTACCAGCACCGGCGCGGTACCGCCCACGGCTTGGGTGATTCGGGGCAGCACAGCGGCGGTGGCGGGGGTGGTGTCGAGCGTGCGCCCGCCATGGTTGGAGACGATGACGCCCGCCACGCCCAGCATGATGGCCTGGCGCGCATCGTCCGGGTGCAAAACGCCTTTGATGATCACCGGCAGGCAGGTTTGAGCCACCAGCCAAGCTACATCGGACCAGGTGGGTGCGGTGGCCAGCAGACCGTCAAACAGGGCGCTTTGGCCAGAAGCCAATGCTGGGGCGGCAGGGGCTTTCATGCCCGCCAGGTTGACCGCCGAGATGCCCTGCGGCAGATGAAAACCAGCGCGGCGCTCCCGGTCCCGCACGCCGCTCACCGGAGCATCTACCGTGATGACCAGCGCCTCGTAGCCAGCCGCTTCGGCCCGCTGTACCAGTTCACGGGTAAAGCCCCGGTCGGCCTGCCAGTACAGCTGAAACCACAGCGGGCCACGCTGTGCTTCAGGCAGGAAGGCGCTGGCAACCGACTCCAGCAAAACACTGGCCTGCGTGCTGAGCACCATGCCCGCACCCAGGGCCGCAGCGGCGAGGGCGCTGGCCAGTTCACCATCCGGGTGCGCCATGCGCTGATAGGCCACAGGGGCCAGCAAAATGGGGTGCTGCAAGCTGCGCCCCAGCAGCTCAATTCGGGTGTGGCCACCCGCCAGGGGTTGCAACACGCGGGGGGCCAGCAGCCAATCGTCCCAGGCGCTGGTGTTGGCGCGCACGGTGTGCTCATCGGCGGCACCCCCGCTGAAATAGGCCCAAGCGTTGTCCGTTAAAACGGTGCGGGCGTGGGCTTCGTGATCGGCCAGGTTGAAGATGCCCGGCGGGAGCGCATTCACCGACGGCGTCGTGCTCACGTATCGGCCCACATGCGCAGCAGATTGTGGTACGTGCCGGTAAGCGCGGTGGTCTCGGGCGTTTCGCCATGCGTCTGGCGCAGCGCCAGCAGGCTCATGTCCAGGTCGTACAGCAGGCGGCGCTGTTCGTCACTGCGCACCAAGCTCTCAATCCAGAAAAAGCAGGCGATACGGTGGCCCCGGGTGACAGGCCTGACCTGGTGCAGGCTGGTGCCGGGGTACAGCACCAGATGCCCGGCGGGCAGTTTCACGGCCTGCTCGCCATAGGTGTCTGCCATGCACAGCTCGCCACCGTCATAGTCATTCGGGTGAGACAGAAAAACGGTGCACGAGACATCGGTGCGTACACGCTGGCCGGTGTCGGGTGAAAAACGCACGGCATTGTCCACGTGATTGCCGTAGAAATTGCTGCGCCCGCCATACCGGTTCACACGGGGGGTGAAGATCCGCTTGGGCATCACGGCTGAAAAAAACTGGGGGCTACGGTCCAGCCCGCGCAACACCATTGCGCTGATTTCGCGGGCGGCTTCGCAGTCGTGCGGAAGCTGTTCGTTGTTTTTGACTTGAGCGGCCTGCGTGCCCGCACTGCCGCTGCCATCGCCCCAGGGCGCCGACGCCAGCAGCGCCTGTGCAGCCAGCAGATCTGCCGCAGTGAGAAGGTCAGGAATCGTCAGCAGCATCTTGGGCAATGGGTAGGCGTTGGGGTGAAGGATGGAACAGGTGGAATTTTGAAGCAAAAAGCCGCCCCGGGAGACCGGAGCGGCAATCCTTTGAGAAACGAAAACTAACGTGGCTTAAAACTTCATCGTGCCCGTGACCTGGAAGGTGCGGCCTGCACCAGGAACATAGAACGCCGTGTAGAGCTGGTCCGCATACAACACGTTGGTGATGTTGCTGAGGTTGGCTTTGACGATGAACTTGTCATTCACTTTGTACTCGGCCATCAAGTCGGCCGTTGCAAAGGCAGGAACTTCAAAGCCAGGATTGCGAAGCGGTGTCTGGCTGCCGCGGATGTTCAGGCCGGCACCCAGGCGCCACTGCGGCGTGACCTGGTAGGTACTCCAGACCGTGCCGGTGTAGTAGGGCGTCAGGGACGGTCTTGTGCCCTGCCCCTCGGCACCGGCTGCACCAATATCGATCATTGCATCGGGCATCCATATGTAGGAGCCGTAAATCTCCCACTGGGGTGTCAGGTGACCGCTGAAGTCAAGCTCAACACCGGTCACATGGCGCTTGCCGGACAGTGTGACAAGGTTGGACAGCGGGTCGGTATTGCGCTCATTGAGTTTGGTCGACTGAAACAACGCCAGGCGCGTGGTGAAACGCTTGTCGGCCGAGTCGAGCTTGGCACCCAGCTCGATATTCAGGCTTTCTTCTGGTGGAATGTTGACATTGGCTGCGCTCAGCGAGTAGGTATCGCCAGACGTATTGAACGACGTAGCAACCGAGAAGTGGTACGAGTGCAGGTCGTTAGGCTGGTACAGCACGCCCGCACGCTTGCTCCAGGCCCCGACCTTCATCTGGTAACTGTTGCTGACGATGGGCTGGTTGGCCGCATTGAGCCCGAAGGTGTCGTAATTGCCGACCAGGCTGTCAAACCGCAGGCCCGCCAGAAGCTTCCAGGAGGGCGCTATCTGAATCAGGTCCTGGACGTAAACGCCGCCGCCTATAGATTCGTACTCGTTGTTGGGGCGCAAAACACGCGATGCCTCGTTGGCCTGGGCGTAGTTGGGTGAACCCACCGTGGTGGTGGGGAAGGCGATGGTCACGCCACCCTGGGCTGCCGTGCGGGCGGCGTAAACAATTTTGTGCTCTTTGGCCAGGTCCAGCCCCGCCAGCACCTCGTGCTTCAGGCCCAGTGCCTGGAATTTGCTGCTGTAGTCGCTCTGCACAAACAGCGTGTCCAGGTCTTGTATTTTCAGCACTGAAGAGCGTGTCAGAACTGTATTTTCATTGAAGGTGGACAGGTTGGTGGCGTTTTGAAAACGGATGGTGCTGGCGCGCTGGTCACGTGTGTAGTTGCCTTTGCGCACCTGGGTTTTCAACTCGCTGCCGTCGTCAAACCGGCGCAGATGGGCAAACGTGCCGTAGGTTGCGGAGCCATAGTTGTAGTCGCTGCCCATGCCGTAGTAGGCGGATGGGTCCAGTGGCACGGTGGTGGTGGAGGCGACGGGTGCTGTTGCCGAGGTGCGAATCCAGGGCATGCCATAGTTCATACCATTGCGATTGTCGAGGTAGTTCAGGCCCACCGAGAACTCGTCGCGCTCGCCAATGCCCCAGCGGTAGGTGGCTGCCACCCCTTTTTTGCTGAGACTGCTGCCTGAGCCGTTGTTGTCGGCGCTGGTGCTCATGGTGTTGATGCGCAGAGCGGCGGCGTCACCGGTCTGGAGATTGAAGTCGCCCACGATGCGACGGTGGTTATAGGTGCCCAGTGTCAGGTCCACCTGGTTTTCGTTCAGCAGACGCGGCACTTTATTGACCTGATTGACTGCGCCACCCGTGGAGCCACGGCCAAACAGCATGGAGGCCGAGCCGCGCAGAACTTCCAGACGGTCCAGATTGAAGGTGTCACGCTCGTAGAAAGCCGGGTCACGCATGCCGTCTACAAAAATATCGCCCGAGGCCGCTAGCGAGAAGCCGCGCAGCTTGATGTCTTCTTCGCCCCCTTCTGCAGCCTGGAACGAGATGCCCGCCGTGTTTTTGAGCGCTTCCTTGACGGTGTCCAGGTTGCGGTCGTCCATCAGTTTTTCGGTCACCACGGTGATTGATTGCGGGATGTCGCGCAATAGCTGCTTGCCCTTGCCAATCGTGGTTTCCGTGGCGCGCACCGCATCTTTACCCTCGGCAGCTTCAGCTTTTTCCTTGACCACGACGGGCTTGAGCGTTTTACTGGCGTCGGTGGTAGTGGCGGGGCTGGTGGCGGGGGTGGTTTGAGCCATTGCCGCCATGGAGCTCGCCATCAGCATGGCACCCAGTGGCAACA
Organism: Rhodoferax sp.; assembly: GCA_031411175.1. GTDB lineage: Bacteria > Pseudomonadota > Gammaproteobacteria > Burkholderiales > Burkholderiaceae_C > JANYCG01. The sequence goes on from JANOAP010000138.1 coordinate 5,287, forward strand.
GAGCCGATGAAGCTATTGTTTTAGTAGCTGGGTAAGTAGATTGGGCGGGCATTACAGCCCTTTTTGACTTGAGTTTGGTGTGTCGCATGGTTGTACAGCCTGTAAAGAGACAATGAACAATGGCTTGCGACAACCTGGCGCAGCACAGGGCTGTGTGGTATTGCTGGCTGGTGTAAAGGTAACGTCGCGCCAACAGTAAAGTTGGCGTGAATAAATCCGCATTTATTGTAGATTAATGCGAATCATTCTCGTTATTCTTTTTGGAAATTCAAAAATGCCGGGTTAATACCGTCTCACTTCTGCACGATTATTTTGGGGTACCCACGCGAAGCTGCGATTCAGAAAAAGCTTGCTTCAGCTCAATTCCCCCATCTGGCTTTGCTGGTAATTTTGCAGACCGACCTTGGCAATCAGCTCAATCTGGGTTTCCAGAAAATCGATGTGTTCTTCGGTATCGTCCAGAATGCCCTGGAGCAGGTCACGGGACACATAGTCACGCACGCTCTCGCAATGGGCAATGCCGTCCTTGATGGTGATTTGCGCGCCTTGTTCGGCCTTCAGGTCGCAGGCCAGGACTTCGGGCACGTCTTCACCTACATTGATCTTGGCCATGTCCTGCACGTTGGGCAGGCCATCCAGCATAAAGATGCGGTCCATGAGCTTGTCGGCGTGTTTCATCTCGCCAATCGATTCTGCGTATTCTTTTTTGGCCAGTTTCTCGAATCCCCAGTGTTTGTACATGCGGTAGTGCAAAAAATACTGGTTGATGGCCGTGAGTTCGTTTTTGAGTTGTGCTTGCAGATGCTCAATGACTTTAGCGTCGCCCTTCATGGGATTCTCCTTGTGAAAAAGAAGCTGATTTTCCCTGCTAACCCGGCTATTTCCTAATCGGTCAGCGCTATACCCATGCGCTGGCGGTTTTGTTGCGTATGAGGGTGATAGGTGTTCGTGTTTGGACTGGCACGGCATGAAAGAAGCCGTCTGAAAAATAAGCGCATCCACAACTTGATTGTCTTTTTAAATGAGAATAGTTATCATTTAAAAATTATTCAAAAATCACTTGAAACTCATTTCGGAGGTGTACGCTATGGAGCAAGTCAAGGGAAATTCGCGATTTTTGGGGCGCTGGATAAACCGCTGGAGCACGCGCAAAAATGAGCCAACCGGCTTGGACCCTGCGCCTCTGAATGACGGCAGTTTCCAGTCCCCCACAGCGTTGGGGCAGACGAATGCGCTGGATGAAAACCTAGTGTTGACGCGTGCCCTGGCCAGAGCACAACAACGCAGCACGAGTTTGCTGGCAGGTTATGCGGCCCGGGTTCAGCAATTGGATGCCGAGGTCATGCAACTGCGGGCCGCCGTGATTGTGCGTGATTCGCCCTTGCAGCTGGCGCTGGGAGAGCGACTTCGGCGGGGCTGGACTCCACCGCAGTAATTCGGCGTTGAATCAGCGCTGATTCAGATCAGGCGGCGCTCAGCACCTGTGAGGCCGCATTCACCACCGCTGCAATGCGTCCCACATCGCGTAATTGCGTGATGCTCATGCCTTCAGCCTTCAGCAACGCGTAATGGCTTTTTACACAAAAGTGGCACTTGCCCACAATGCTGGCGGCCAGCGCGTAGCTCTCGAACTTGAGTTTGCTCACGCCGCCGTGTGAGGCGTAGGCGTTCATGCGCAACTCGGGGCGCTGGGTTTTCAGGTCTTCGTCGTCTGCCATTTCCACAAACGGATACCAGACGTTGTTCATGCCCATCAGCGCGGCGGCGGTAAG
>JANOAP010000139.1:0-7265 GCA_031411175.1 Rhodoferax sp.
CGCAGATGCCATTAAACGGGCGCTCGGTACCTGTGGATTTTCCAGCAAGTCGAACGCACGCAAACTGTCGCGCTCCGACAAATTCACAACCTGCGCGTCATCAATCACCGCGCGGTTAATGCCATGCCTCTTGCGAGCAGAAATTTCCTGCGGACAACTCGCGGTTTTCATGCGTGAGCGTGCCCGTCCGGTTCGACAGACAACCGCATACCCACCGACTTCAACACCGCCAGCAACGTCTTCAGGGTCGGATTCCCTTTTGGGGACAACGAACGGTAAAGCGCTTCCCGGCTGATACCTGCCTGCGCAGCGACCATACCCAAGCCGCCGTAGGCCTCGGCCACATCGCGCAAGGCCAACAGACCTGCCGCACGATTGTCAGGGTCATCAAGTTCTTCCAGCGCAGACTTCAGGTACTCGAACAAAAATACTTGAGTGCCCAACTGATCCGCTCTCAACTGTTTCAGCCGACATGCACATGTCCGAAAACGGCTAGTCAACCCCACCCTGCGGCGTATCATTCACTGCATGACTGCCAGCCCCGACACTGCCGCACAAGACATCTGCTACCTCGCCCTCAAGGCCCGCGACGCTCGGTTTGACGGGCGCTTTTTCACGGGCGTGACCTCCACCGGCATCTACTGCCGCCCGGTGTGCAGCGTCAAGACGCCCAAGCGCGAAAACTGCCGTTTCTTTGACCATGCGGCGCAGGCCGAAGGCGCGGGATTTCGGCCCTGCCTGCGTTGCCGGCCCGAGCTGGCACCGCATTCGGTGGTGTGGTCGATTCAGGACGCGTCTTACATACTGGCGCACCAGGCGGCGCGCTTGCTGGACGAGCCGGAAGCGTGGGCGGGCGATGTGCTGTCAGTGCAAACACTGGCCGACAAACTGGGCGTGAGCGACCGCCACTTGCGCCGCATTTTTGAGACGCAATTCGGCGTGTCGCCCCTGCAATATTTGCAGACGCGCCGCCTGCTGAACGCCAAGCAACTGCTGGCCGATACTAATCTGCCCATCACCCAGATTGCGCTGGCCAGCGGCTTTGCCAGCGTGCGCCGGTTCAACGCGGCGTTTGTAGCGCACTACCAGCTCAACCCCACGCAACTGCGCCGGGCGGGCACACCGGCCAATGGGCAGGGCATTACCGTGAAGCTGGGGTACCGGCCCCCGTATGACGTGGAGGCGATGATGGCCTTCATGAGCAAGCGCGCCATCAATGCTATTGAGTTCATAGCTGCTCAAGCCAATTCCAAAAGGCTTGGGCGCACATTTCGAGTCGAATCTGGCACAAAAACCCATTGTGGCTGGCTGCTGACCGAGTTTGACACCACCCGCTGCCAGCTGGTGCTGCAGGTGAGCGATTCGCTGCGCGAGGTCTTGCCGCTGGTGATTCGCCGGGTGCGTGCCATGTTTGATCTGGATGCCGACCCACAGGCCATCAACCAGGTGTTGCACACCCGCTTTCCGCAAGGCGATGGCTTGCGTGTGCCCGGCTGCCTGGACGGCTACGAGCTGGCCGTGCGCGCCGTGCTGGGCCAGCAGATCACCGTGGCTGCAGCGCGAACGCTGGCGCAGCGCATGGTGGACAAATTTGGCGAGCCCATCACCACGCCGTACCCGGAGCTGACGCGGCTGTTCCCCGCGCCGGCTGTGTTGGCGCAGGCCAGTGGCGACGCGCTGGGCCAACTGGGCATCGTCAAGCAGCGCCAGGCCGCCATTGTGGGCATTGCGCAGGCCGTGGCCAGCAAGCGCTTTCAACTGCACGCCGGTGCCGATGTGCCCGCCACCATTGCCGCACTGAAAGAGCTGCCCGGCATTGGTGACTGGACGGCGCAGTACATCGCCATGCGGGCGCTGCGCTGGCCCGATGCGTTTCCGGCGGGAGACGTGGCGCTGCACAAGGCGCTCGGCGTGCAGACCACCCCATCCGGACAAAGCAACAAAACGGCGGCGCGGGACGCCGAGGCGCTGTCGCAGGCCTGGAAGCCCTGGCGCAGCTATGCCGTGATTCGGGCCTGGGCCAGCCTGGACAGGCCTGTAACCCCAAATGACCATTGAAAGAGGCAACCATCATGAAATTTGACCCCTCCATTGTGCAAACACGCATTCAAAGCCCGCTGGGCGACATGGTCCTGGCCGCAACCCACCTGGGGCTGGCAGGCGCGTGGTTTACCGACCAGCGCCACCGGCCTGAAGCTTTGGATTTCAAAAACGTGGCCCACCCCTGGCCCACGCAAGATGCCCACCCCACGCTGGTGGCCGCGGCCCGCCAACTGGCGGAGTTTTTCAGTGGCCAGCGCAAGACGTTTGATCTGCCTTTGGACATCAATGGGGGCACTTTATTTCAACAATCGGTATGGCGTGCGCTGCTTAAAATCCCCCATGGCAAAACAACGAGCTATGGCAGCATCAGTCGGCAAATTGACAACCCGACGGCCGTGCGCGCCGTGGGCTCAGCCGTGGGGCGCAATCCCTTGAGCCTGATCGTGCCCTGCCACCGCGTACTGGGTGGCGATGGCTCGCTCACCGGCTATGCGGGCGGCCTGCACCGCAAGACGGCGCTGCTGACGCTGGAAGGCGCGGCGTTTTTGGCACAAGCGGCTTGAAAAACTTCGGCCACCTTCTCTTCAAAACTTAACCCTGCTTTGACCCACCCAAGCTCCGCCAAGCCCTGGCACCGTGACTTCATTCTGCTGGCCGCCACCTGGGGCGCGTCCTTCCTGTTCACGCGCCTGGGTGTTGTTGAATTTGGTGCCATTGCCACGGCTGGCGTGCGCGTGACGATTGCGGCGGTGTTCTTGTTGGTCATCATGCTCGCCAAAGGCCACGGCCCCGCCTTTCGCAAAAACTGGAAGCTGACCTTTTTGGTGGGCTTGACCAACTCGGCCATTCCGTTTGCGTGTTTCTCTTACGCACTGCTGTCCATCACCACGGGCTTGTCTTCCATCCTCAATGCCACGGTGCCCCTGTTTGGCGCGCTGGTGGCCTGGCTCTGGCTCAAAGACCGGCCCAACGGCCTGCGCATTCTGGGGCTGGCCATTGGCTTTGCGGGCGTCACGTTGCTGGCCTGGGACAAGGCCAGCTTCAAGTCCGATGCGGCGGGCCAGTCCACCGGCTGGGCCGTGCTGGCCTGCCTGCTGGCTTGCGTGTTCTACGCCATTTCAGCCAGCTTCACGCGGCGTTTTTTGGGCGGCTTGCCGCCCCTGGTTACGGCCACCGGCAGCCAGTGCGGTGCGGCCCTGGGGTTGGCCCTGCCCGCGCTGTGGTTTTGGCCGGCCAGCATGCCCTCAGCCAGGGCCTGGCTGGCGCTGCTGGCGCTGGGTGTGCTGTGCACCGGGCTGGCCTACATCCTGTACTTTCGCCTGATTGAAAACGCAGGGCCATCGCGGGCACTGGCCGTGACCTTCATGGTGCCGGTGTTCGCCGTGCTGTATGGCGTGGTGCTGCTGGGCGAGGTGGTCACGCCCTGGATGGTGTTGTGCGGTGCCGTCATCGTCTGTGGCACGGCGCTGTCTACCGGCCTGGCTACGGGCTGGGTCTCTGGCTTCGTCAAGCCACCTGGATTGCGCCCGCCACCAGGTTGATGCTCAGAGCCAGCACCAGCATGTTGAAGGCAAACGCCGTCACGCTGTGCAACAGGGTCAGGTGGCGCATTCGCCGCGATGTCACCACCACATCAGACACCTGCGAGGTCATGCCGACCACGTGGGCGTAATACAGAAAATCAGAATAATCCGGGTCTTGTTTGCCGGGGAACTCCAGCCCCCCGGTGTGCCGCTTGCCCGCCGCTTCGGTCTGGTAGTAGACATGGGCGTAGCGAAACGCAAAGATCGTCTGGATCAACAACCACGACACGGCCAGCGCCGCCATGGACAAAGCCAGGTGCCCATAGCGTTGCATGGCCGACAAATCCTTTACATGCTGGAGCATGAGGGTGATGGCCGCAATGCTGGCAAAGGCCGACAACAACATCAGCATGAACACGATCGCACCCGGCTGGTCTTGCGCCTGAGCCCGCTCACGCGTGCGTGGTGCATCAAATGCCACCGCCAGCGACCAGGCTAAAAACAGGTAAGTTGCTGACCCCAGGCACCAGGCCAGCAGGCCATGGCTCTGGATGGTCACCGGCAGTGGTGCCAATGCCACTGCTGCACCGGCGATGCCGCCATACAGAAGACGTTGATGGGCGGTGGTTTCAGAGAAATGTTGATGCATCAATTGCCTGATTTATCCGACCGTAGAAGCTGCCATCACAGCATCTGGTAGGTCGCCACGCCCGCCTCATTGATCTCGCGGCGGACTTCACCGCGGTGCATGAGGTAGTTCAGGCACGCCAGGCTTTCGCCCGTGGCCATGTTGAGCAGGGGGCCATCTTTCTCATCTATGCCGCGCGCAAACAGTGCCACGAAGACATCAACCGCGCGCTTGGGCTCCCTGAGCGTTTTGCGCAAGCGGTCCAGCGAGCGCTCCTGCGAGGCAGCCAGGTAATCCAGCCGCGCGTGCAGACCGCGAAAACATTCGTTGTGCGACGGCAAGACCAGCACGTCGTCAGGCACCTCGCGCTTGATCTTTGCCAAGGATTCCATCCAGTCACGCATGGGGTCTGCATCGGGCTCGGTAGGGTACACAGACACGTTGGACGAGATGCGCGGCAGCACCTGGTCGCCCGAGATCAGCAACTTCAGCTCGGGGCAGTACAGGCAGGCGTGCTCGGGCGAGTGGCCGGTGCCCACAACCACGCGCCAGGTGTTGACACCGATCCTGAACTCTTCACCATCCGACATGCGGCGGTAGCTGTCTGGCAGCGCGTGGATGCGCTTGCCAAAGTTGCCAAAGCGCGCCTGGTAGTTTTCGATGGAGGCATCGCTCCAGCCGGCGCGGCGAAAGAAGGTCACCCCGTCATCGGGGGCCTCACGCCCGGTGTCGGCCAGAAGCACCCGGCAGTTCAGGTATTCCAGCCGGGTCATCCACAAACGGCAATTGAATTTGCGCGTGAGCCAGCCCGCCATGCCCACGTGGTCCGGGTGCATGTGGGTGCAAAAGACGCGGGTGATGGGGCGCTGCTCATTGGCATTGGCAAACAGCTCGCGCCAGGCGGCCAGTGTTTCGTCGGTGCGCATGCCGGTATCCACCACGGCCCAGCCGTTGTCGTCTTGCAGCCCCCAGAGGTTGATGTGGTCCAGCTTGAAAGGCAGCGGCATGCGCATCCAGACGATGCCGGGAGCCACCTCAATGGTCTTGCCCATGTCAGGCGGTGCTTCAAAGGGGTAGATCAGCGTCGGCTTTTCCAGGCGTTCTCGTTGGGGCGCGTTTTCAGTCATGGATTCAATGGTAACCCCCCAGCGCGACCACGCCAGCGTGCCCGCGGGGCTGCCGATAGAATGAACCATCTGCATGGAACAGATATTTCATGCCCAACCCAGACCCGTTGCACCCTACCCACTTGCCGTCAACCCAAGCCGTTGACACCGCCGACCCGGCTTCGCTGTCTGCGCTGGCGCCCTTCAAAATCGCCGCGTTCCGCATGCTGTGGAGCACCTGGCTGATCGCCAACCTGTGCATGTGGATGAATGACGTGGCCGCCGCCTGGCTGATGACGTCAATGACCACCTCGCCCATCTGGGTGGCGCTTGTGCAGGCCTGCTCCACCTTGCCGGTGTTCCTGCTAGGTCTCCCCAGCGGGGCTATGGCCGACATTGTGGACCGCCGTCGCTACCTCATTGCCACGCAATTCTGGATGGCCGTGGTCGCCGTGGCCCTGTGCGCCACGATTCTGCTGGGGGCCATGACACCACCCTTGCTGTTGGCCCTGATTCTGGCCAATGGTGTGGGGCTGGCGATGCGATGGCCGGTTTATTCCGCGCTGATTCCGGGGTTGGTGCCGCGCGCACAGTTGCCTGCGGCGCTCGGGCTCAATGGCATCTCGATGAATGCCTCGCGCATCTTTGGCCCGCTGATTGCGGGGGCCCTGATTGCCAGCGTGGGCAGCGTGTATGTCTTCCTGCTCAACGCAGTGTTGTCGGTGATTTCCGGGTTCATCCTGATCCGCTGGCGGCGGGAGCAGGCACCCAATCCGCTGGGGCGCGAGAAATTGCTGAGCGCCATGCGGGTGGGTGTGCAGTTTGTCGGCCAGTCGCAGCGCCTGCGGGCGGTGCTGTTGCGCGTCGCATTGTTCTTTTTTCACTCCACAGCACTGCTGGCGTTGCTGCCGCTGGTGGCGCGTGGCTTTCACCGCGGTGACGCCGGCACGTTCACGCTGCTGCTGGCGTCCATGGGTGCGGGTGCCATCATGGCGGTGCTGATGCTGCCCCGGTTGCGCCGCGTGCTGACCGGTGCCCGCCTGGTGATGACGGGCACCCTGGTGCAGGCCGGTGCGACCGCCACCATGGCCTTCACCTCGAATATCTACATCGGTGTGCTGGCCATGTGGCTGGTGGGCATGGCCTGGATTTCAACCGTCAATGCGCTGAGCGTGTCGGCGCAACTGGCTTTGCCCGACTGGGTGCGGGCGCGCGGCATGTCGATCTACCAGATGGCGATCATGGGGGGCAGCGCGCTGGGTGCCGCCGTCTGGGGGCAGGTGGCGACGATCACCACGGTGCCCATTGCTTTGGTCTCGGCTGCCTGCACGGGCGTGGTCGCGATGGCGCTGGCCCTGCGCCTGATCAAAGACCAGAGCATGGAAGAAGACCTGACGCCGTCGCATGAATTCAAGGCACCCGTTGCGGATGTGCTGCCGGGTGAAGGCCGCGTGGTGGTCACCATCGAATACCTGATCAACCCTGATGACGCGGTCGGCTTCAACGAGCTGATGCAGGCCAGCCGCAGAAGCCGACTGCGCCAGGGCGCACTGACCTGGGAGCTGCTGCGGGACATTACGGCCCCCGGGCGTTATCTGGAACAGATCACCGACGAATCATGGACGGAACACCTGCGCCGCTTTGACCGCGTGACAGCCGCCGACGTGGCCCTGCGCGAGCAGAAACTGGCGTTTCACATTGGCAAGGCACCGCCACTGGTCACCCGGTGCATCGTGGAGTCGTCACCCAAGGCCTGAGCCTTCAGCCTCCCCTTTCAGCTTCTGTAGGGCTTGAACCACCCCAGCCCGGCTGACGTGCCCCCGGCCTGCCCGCCCAGGCGTGGCCGGTATTCGCCGCCAATCCAGCCCTCCCAGCCGCACTGGGCTGACACCTCGTCAATGACGTCAAACAGGTACGGGTAATTGACTTCGCCAATGTCAGGCTCCTGGCGCCCAGGCACCCCGG
>JANOAP010000140.1:0-3817 GCA_031411175.1 Rhodoferax sp.
CGTATTCCACGCTGTCGCAGCTGGGTTATATGACGGTGGCGCTGGGTGCGTCGGCGTATTCGGTGGCCGTGTTCCATTTGATGACGCATGCGTTCTTCAAGGCGCTGCTGTTCCTTGCTGCGGGCTCGGTCATCATGGGGGTTCACCACAACCAAGACATCCGCTGGATGGGGGGATTGCGCAAGTACATGCCCATCACTTGGATCACGTCTTTGCTGGGCTCGCTCGCCTTGATCGGCACGCCGCTGTTCGCCGGTTTCTACTCCAAAGACAGCATCATTGAAGCGGTTCATGAAAGCCACTTGGCGGGGGCAGGATTCGCCTCGTTTGCTGTGCTGGCGGGCGTGTTTGTGACGGCGTTTTATTCGTTTCGCATGTACTTTCTGGTGTTCCATGGCAAAGAGCGGTTTGACCAGAACCCTGACGTACACCATGATGACCACGGCCACGATGCGCATGGTCACCATGCCGATCATCACAAACCGCACGACAAACCGCACGAGTCACCCTGGGTGGTGACGGTGCCGCTGATCTTGCTGGCCATACCGTCGGTCGTCATTGGATTTATGACGATCAACCCGATGCTCTATGGCGAGTTCTTCAAAGACGCGATATTCGTCAATGCCGAGAAGCACCCGGTGATGGAGGAGCTTGCCAAGGCGTTCCATGGCCCGCTCCAGATGGCGCTGCATTCACTGACGACTCTGCCGTTCTGGCTGGCCTTGGGCGGTGTTGCCACGGCCTATTACATGTACATGGTCAACCCGGCGTTACCTGCGGCGATCAAGCGCGCGGTGCAGCCCCTCTACACTTTGCTCGAGAACAAGTACTACCTAGACTGGTTTAACGAAAACGTATTGGCGCGCGGTGCACGTGCCCTGGGCACTGGCCTGTGGAAGGGTGGCGATCAGGCCCTGATTGACGGCACACTGGTTAACGGCTCCTGGAAGCTGGTGGGCCTGGTGTCCAGCGTGACGCGCTGGGTGCAGACGGGGTACCTGTACCACTATGCACTGGCGATGATTCTGGGCATCTTTGTGTTGATGACTTATTTTGTCTGGCTTAAGTAGCCTTCGCAAATATAACTTCCACGCTACTGGAGAACTATAAAAATGGGTTTGTTGAGCCTGGCTATCTGGACACCGATTGCATTTGGTGTCGTGCTGCTGGCATTGGGGCGGGATGATCAGGCGCGTGCTGTGCGTTGGGTTGCCCTGATCGGTGCTGTTGTGAGTTTTCTGGTCACCTTGCCGCTGTACGCTGAATTCAAGCTAGGCACCGCAGCCATGCAGTTTGTTGAAAAAGCACCGTGGATCGCGCGTTTCAACGTCAACTACCACCTGGGAGTGGACGGCATCTCCATGTGGTTTGTGTTGCTCACGGCTTTCATCAATGTGGTGGTCGTGATCGCCGGTTGGGAGGTCATCACCCGGCGTGTCAATCAGTACATGGGTGCCTTCCTGATCCTCAGCGGTCTGATGATTGGCGTTTTCTGCGCGATTGACGGCCTGCTGTTTTACGTCTTCTTTGAAGCCACCTTGATACCGATGTACCTGATCATCGGTATCTGGGGCGGCCCTAACAAGATTTACGCGGCCTTCAAGTTTTTCCTGTACACCTTGCTCGGTTCCCTGTTGATGTTGATCGCATTGATCTTCCTCTACACCAAGTCCGGTGGCAGCTTTGATATTGCAACGTGGCACAAACTGCCCTTGAGCGGCACCACGCAAACTTTGCTGTTCTTCGCGTTCCTGTCTGCATTTGCGGTGAAAGTTCCGATGTGGCCCGTACACACCTGGTTGCCCGATGTGCACGTTGAAGCGCCCACAGGCGGCTCTGCCGTGCTGGCGGCCATCATGCTCAAGTTGGGTGCTTACGGCTTCCTGCGTTTCTCCATGCCGATTGCACCCGATGCAGCCCGTGAATGGGCCTGGCTGATGATTGCCCTGTCGCTCATCGCCGTGGTGTACGTGGGTCTGGTCGCGATGGTCCAGCAAGACATGAAAAAGTTGGTGGCGTATTCATCGGTTGCGCACATGGGTTTCGTCACGCTGGGTTTCTTTATCTTCAATGACCTGGGTGTCTCCGGCGGCCTGGTACAGATGATTGCGCATGGCTTTGTGTCAGGTGCCATGTTCCTGTCCATCGGTGTTTTGTACGACCGGGTGCATTCGCGTGACATCGCGGCCTACGGCGGCGTGGTCAACACCATGCCCAAGTTCACTGCGTTTGCCCTGCTGTTTGCCATGGCAAACTGCGGCTTGCCTGCGACTGCAGGTTTTGTCGGCGAGTGGATGGTGATTTTGGGTGCGGTCAAGGCCAATTTTTGGTTGGGCTTCACCGCGGCAAGTGCTTTGATTTTCGGCGCAGCCTACACCTTGTGGATGTTCAAGCGGGTCTACCTGGGGCCAGTAGCCAATGACCACGTGAAGGAGCTCAAGGATATCAATGGCCGTGAATTCCTGATGTTGTCACTGCTGGCCATCGCTGTGTTGTACATGGGCATTTATCCGAAGCCGTTTACCGATGTGATGGACACCTCGGTGGCAGCCTTGCTCAAGCATGTCGCCACGTCCAAACTGAATTGACCCGCAGTGCTGCTCAAGAGAACTGAAACAAGAGATCAAGGCAATGATTGACAAACTGAGTTGGATCACGGTGTACCCGGAAATCATCCTCCTGGTGATGGCCTGTGTCATCGCGCTGGTGGATCTCGGCGTGAAAAGCCCGCGTCGCACGTTGACCTATGTCCTCACCCTGCTGACATTGGGGGTGGTGGCTGTGCTGCAAGGCCTCTATGCCAGTGGTGGCGCAACGGCTTACGGCTTTGGCAACATGGTGGTGAGTGATGCCATGGGCAACTGGCTCAAGTGCTTTGCAACGCTAGCTGTGATGGTGTCGCTGGTGTATGGCCGCCCCTATGCGGCAGACCGCGACATGCTGCGTGGCGGCGAACTGTTTTCATTGAGCATGTTTGCCCTGCTGGGCATGTTCGTCATGATTTCGGGCAACAACTTCCTGGTGCTCTACATGGGGTTGGAATTGCTCACGTTGTCCAGCTACGCTCTGGTCGCTTTGCGGCGCGACAACGCAACGGCCTCTGAGGCGGCCATGAAGTATTTTGTGCTGGGTGCCATGGCATCTGGTTTTCTGCTTTATGGCTTATCGATGATGTATGGCGCGACGGGTTCGCTGGACATCAACACCGTCTTCAAAGCCATTGCAACCGGGCAAATCAAGCACCAGGTCCTGGTATTCGGCCTCGTGTTCGTGGTGGCGGGTCTCGCGTTCAAGCTGGGCGTCGTTCCCTTTCACATGTGGATCCCGGACGTGTACCAGGGGGCGCCGACGGCGGTGACCTTGCTCATTGGTGGCGCACCCAAGCTCGCCGCTTTCGCCATCTGCATTCGCCTGCTGGTGGAGGGCATGCTGCCGCTGGCACCAGACTGGCAGCAGATGCTGATGGTCCTGAGCATTGGCTCGCTCTTTATCGGCAACCTGGCGGCCATCGCGCAGACCAATCTGAAACGCATGCTGGCGTTTTCCACCATTTCGCAAATGGGCTTTGTGTTGCTGGGGCTGATGTCGGGCTTCGTCAATGGCAACACGCTGTCTGCTGCCAATGCCTACAGCTCGTCCATGTTTTATGTCATCACGTATGTGTTGACCACCCTGGCAAGTTTTGGCGTGATTTTGCTGCTGGCGCGCGATGGTTTCGAGAGCGAAGAGATTTCTGATTTTGCCGGACTCAACCAGCGCAGCCCCTTGTACGCTGCCGTCATGGCCATCTGCCTGTTTTCCCTGGCCGGCATTCCCC
>JANOAP010000141.1:0-9373 GCA_031411175.1 Rhodoferax sp.
CATGGGCATGTCAGCCGCGACCTTCTGGGATGGCCGCCAAGGCGCTGAAAAATACCTTGAAATGATGCGTGAACGTGCAGGTGTCGGCGTCTCCTGTGGCTCATTTGCGACCGAAGCCGCCCTGAATACCTACAAGGCCAAACGTATTGCATTTCTGTCGCCTTACTTCCCCGTCGCCAATGACCAGGTCCGGCGCTTTTACCAGGACTGCGGCTTTACCGTGGTCCGTGACCTCTGCCTGCGTCGCCCCAGCCCGGTGCAAATTGCCTACACCACAGACGACATGTGCCGTGATGCCCTGAAGCAACTCGATGGCGATGACGTGGATGCCATCGTGCAGGTTGGCACCAATCTGTCCATGGTGCGCTTTGCTGCGGCTGCAGAGTGGTACCTGGGCAAGCCCGTCATTGCCATCAACACGGCCACCTACTGGCATGCATTGCGGGCTTGCGGCATTCATGACAAGTTGCAGGGCTTTGGCAAGCTTCTCTCCCACTATTGAAGCCGCTTCGCGTCTTCTGGTTGAGAATTTTTCCCCATGCGAAAGATGTAGGGGCCCATAGCGCAGAAGGAGACACCTGTGAGCACGCTCTTTGACAAGATATGGCAAGCCCATGTGGTGGCCAGCAATGACGATGGCGAAGACCTCGTCTACATCGACAGGCACCTCGTGCACGAGGTCTCCAGCCCCCAGGCCTTTGCGGGTCTTGCCGCCTCTGGCCGGGTATTGCGTTCGCCCGGGCGCCATATGGCCATCCTGGACCACAACGTGCCAACCACCGCAGACCGCGTGACCCACATTCCCAATCCTGAAAGCGCGGCGCAGATCGCCACCTTGCGAACCAATGCCCGTGGCACCGGTATGCGGCTGATTGATCTCGACGATGCGCGTCAGGGCATTGTTCATGTGGTGGCACCCGAGCAGGGCTTTGTGCTTCCGGGCTGTACCGCTGTCTGTGGCGATTCGCACACCGCAACGCTGGGCGCACTGGGTGCTTTGGCCTGGGGCATAGGCACGTCGGAGGCCGAACACGTGATGAGCACCCAAACCCTTTGGATGCGCAAAGTGCGCACCCTGGGCATTCAGGTGGACGGCAGCCTGGCCAATGGCACCTATGCCAAAGACCTGGCCCTGGCCATCATCCACCAGACAGGCACGGCGGGTGGCGTCGGTTTTGCCATGGAGTACTTCGGCCCGGCCATCAACGCCCTGTCGATCGAGGCGCGCCTGACCCTTTGCAACATGACCATAGAGGCCGGTTCCCGTTTCGGGCTGGTAGCGCCGGATGACACCACGGTCAGCTACCTGCGCACCCGTGTCTCTGGCCAGGCCAGGGCGTCATTCGAAGACACTGTGGCGCACTGGCGCGGTTTGAAGACGGACCAGCCCGGTGACTTTGATCGTCTTGCGCATGTCAATGCGTCAGCCATCCAGCCCCGGCTGACCTGGGGCACCACGCCCGCTGACAGCGCCACGTTTGATCAGCAGGTGCCCGACTCATTCGGCACCGCCAACGCCAATGAACAACCGCGATTTGAGGCCGCGCTGGTTTACATGGGCCTGCGTGTGGGCCAGCCTCTCGCCAGCATCCCGATTGATGTTGCCTTCATCGGCTCCTGCACCAACTCGCGCATTGAAGACCTGCGCGCGGCAGCCACGGTTGTGAAGAGGCGGCGGGTGGCGTCAAGCGTGCGTGGCCTGGTGGTGCCAGGTTCAATGCAGGTCAAGCGTGCGGCAGAGGCCGAAGGCCTCGCGCAGATTTTTGTGGACGCGGGCTTTGAATGGCGTGAGTCCGGTTGCTCCATGTGCATCGGCATGAACGGCGACGCGCTGACGACGGGCCAGCGAAGCGCATCAACTTCCAACCGCAACTTTGAAAACCGTCAAGGCCAGGGCGGGCGCACCCATCTGATGAGCCCGGCGGCGGTGGCGGCTTCGGCTTTGCGCGGTGCGTTCACCGATCCCCGGGAGTTTTTGTCATGAGACAACCGGTTGCAAAAATTACAGGCCGGGCCGCCCTGCTGGCGCGCGACGACATTGACACCGACGCTATCTTCCCGGCCCAGTTCCTGAAAAAAACCGGTCGCTCAGGCATGGGTGTGCACCTGTTTGCCGACTGGGTGGCTGCGGGCCACCCTGAGGCCGCGTTTGTAACTGCTGAACATCGTGTCAATATTCTTGTGGCTGGCCGAAACTTTGGTTGTGGCTCCTCACGCGAGCACGCCGTGTGGGCCCTGGCCGACCATGGCATCCAGGCCATCGTGGCCCTGTCGTTTGGCGATATCTTCCGCAACAACTGTGTGAAAAACGGCATCGTCGCCGCCACGGTCACACCGCAAGACCACGCTGCGCTGGTCCTGGCGGTCATGTCAGGCAGCACTGCGCTGGAGATGGACATTGCAGCTTGCCAACTGCGGGTGCCCGGCGGCCCTGAAGTCAGCTTTGGCCTGGCTGCGGGCCACCTGGCGCAATTGCTGT
Source organism: Rhodoferax sp. (assembly GCA_031411175.1). Lineage (GTDB taxonomy): Bacteria > Pseudomonadota > Gammaproteobacteria > Burkholderiales > Burkholderiaceae_C > JANYCG01. The sequence continues at coordinate 2,480 of JANOAP010000141.1, forward strand.
CAGGTGAAGATGACATCACCCGCACCCTGCGCTACGCAGACGCCATCGCAGTCCATGAAGCAAAAGTTGCATCGCTGGCACCCTGGCTTCAGCGCCTGGGGTAAGGGGTTGAGCGGGAGATGGTGTTGGTGGTGCAGGTGCATGGGTTGCACCTCGTAACAACTATGACGCTGCCACACCGTGGCAGGGGGGAGTTATTACATTTCGTTTTTTGCTTCCCTGCTAGAGTGAAAAAAGAATAAAAGCAAGAGCACACCTTCAGAGGGAACCCCCATGGTTGACGAGGATCTTCTTGAGTTCGCAGACGCGGGGCCTGCGGCACTTTTGCGTCCCGGTGACACACGGCGGCAGCCCTGGCGCATTTTGGTGGTGGACGATGACCACGATGTTCATGAAAGCACGGCCTACGGTCTGCGTGGGCTCGACATTGAAGGCCGTGGGCTTGAGTTGATTCATGCCTACTCTGCGGCCGAGGCCCTGCACGCCCTGCGGGTGGAGCACGATGTGGCTGTGATCCTGCTGGATGTGGTGATGGAGTCCGAAGATGCCGGCCTGGCCACCGTCAGCGCCATTCGTGGCGAGTTGGGCCTGACCAATGTGCGCATCATTCTGCGCACCGGCCAGCCCGGTCAGGCTCCGGAGATTGACACCATTCGCCGCTATGACATCAACGACTACAAGACCAAAAGCGAGCTGACCCGCACCAAGCTGTACACCGCGCTTACCGCCGCCATTCGTTCGTTTGACCAGTTGTGCCGCCTGGATGCCAGCCGCCTCGGCCTGGAGAAAATCATTGCGGCCAGCAACCAGTTCATTGCCGAGCAGGGGCTTCAGTCGTTTGCCGAAGGGGTCATTACCCAGATTGCGAGCTTGCTTGGCATTGAGCCCGAGGGCTTGGTATTTGCATCGGCGGGCGGCTCGCTGCCGCAGCCTCCTTACACCGTGATTGCCTCGGCTGGGCAACTGGCGTATTTGATGCAGCACCCGATCTCCGAGATTGACGACCCACACATTGTGGCCAGCCTGACGCAGTGCCTGGGCGAACGGCGCAACCTGCTGGCACAGAGAAGTCTCACGCTGTTTTTCCCGGGGCGTGAGAACAACAACTTTGCCGCCTTTGTGTATGCCACTGCACCGCTGCGCGATGTGGACATGCATCTGCTTGAGGTGTTTTGCACCAATATTGCCTTGTGTGCTACGAACGTAGAGCTGGTGAGCCGTTTGCGCGACTACGCTTTTGTAGACCGCATGCTGGGCCTGCCCAACCGCACGGCATTGGTCAGTTATCTGGACGGTGTGATCAAAAACGGCGCGGGTGCCGGGCGCGTCCTGGGCTTGATGGATGTCGACCAATTTGCCGAGACCAACGACATGTTTGGCCACGCCTATGGCGACCTGTTGCTGGCGGCCATTGCCCGCAGACTGGCGGGTTTGCACGTGGAATCGGGCTTGCTGGCACGGGTGGCGGGCGACACCTTTGGCCTGGTTGGTGATGAAAGCCTGGTGAACCCCGACACCTTGCGAGCGCTGTTCGAGCAGCCGTTCGAGATTGAAGGCGTGCAACGGCCCGTGTCCATTGGCATGGGCTTTGTGCGCTGTGACGAGATCAACGGCAATGGCCTGGAGCTGCTCAAGGATGCGTCCATTGCACTCAAACGCGCCAAAGAACTCGGCCAGGGCCGCAGCGAATACTACTCGGCAGAGGTGGGCGTGGTCACCCGTGAGCGCACCCGCTTGTTGCATGGTTTGCAGCGGGCGTTTAACCATGAACACCTGTTTGTGGTGTACCAGCCCCAGGTATCGTTGCTCACCGGCCAGCCCATTGGGGTAGAGGCCTTGTTGCGCTGGCGTGCCGAGGACGGCCAGTTTGTACCGCCCGACCAATTCATACCGGTGGCCGAGCAATCGGGCCTGATTGTGGCCATGGGGGCCTGGGTGTTGCGCACGTCCTTGCATGCCATAGGGAAATTGCGGGCGCAAGGCATTGCTGGCATTCGCCTGGCGGTCAACGTGTCGCCGGTGCAGTTCGCGCAACCGCATTTTCTGGAGCTGGTGGACGAGGCGCTGCGCGACACCGGCATGCCGCCTGACAGCCTGGAGCTGGAGATCACCGAGTCAGTGGCGGTGATGGGCATGGCGCGCGTGGCGGGTGTGCTGAACCAGATCAAGGCGCGGGGCATCGCCGTGGCGATAGACGACTTTGGCACCGGGTTTTCGTCCCTGTCTTACCTGGACCAGCTACCTGCTGACCGGCTGAAAATCGACCGCGCTTTTGTCAACTCGCTGAACTCGGGTCGCCTGGGGGCCCGTATTGCAGAAATGATTGTGCCCCTGGGTCACCAGTTGGGTATGAAGGTGCTGGCCGAAGGGGTGGAGAACGAAGCCCAGGCGGCCATCTTGCGTCATTTGGGTTGTGATGAGGCCCAGGGGTATCTGTATGCCAGACCCATGCCGATCGAAGACCTTGGCCCCTGGCTCACACAACGCCTGGCAACCCCATCATGAACGCGCGGCCCTGGCTGTTGATGTTGGTGGCCGCCGTTGTGCTGGGTTGTAGCCCAAGCCCGCCGATCCGCATCGGGCTCATGGCCGGGCTGTCCGAACGGACCTCTGACACGGGAAAGTCCGGGCGCAATGGCTTGATGCTGGCAGTGGAGCTGCGCAACCTGGCGGGGGGTGTTGGGGGCCGCCAGCTGGAGCTGGTGGTGCAAGACAATGGGCAGGACGCTGACACCGGCCGGGCGGCGATCAACGCCCTGATTGCCGCCCAGGTAGACGCTGTGATTGGCCCGTTCACCAGCGCCATGGCAGCCGTTGCTTTGCCCGCTGTCGAGCAGGCCCGGTTGACCATGATCAGCCCGACGGCCAACTCGGTTGATTTGGTGGGCAAGGATGATTTCTTGATCCGCATGAACCGCACCACCAAGGATAACGCGGAAGACTACGCCAAAATTTTGTACCAACGGGGTCAGCGACGCGTCTCAGTGGCCTATGACACACGCAACCGAAGTTTTTCGGCGTCGTGGCTGGGGGAGTTCAAGCGGGCTTTTATGGCGCTGGGCGGCAGCGTTGTCGCCGGAGTGCCCTTCGCCTCCCAGGCCGATACCGGCTTTGGCGAGGTGGTCCGGCAGATGCTTGCGGCGCAGCCCGATGGCCTGCTGTTTATTGCCAGTGCCATTGATGTCGCGCGGCTTGCGCAGCAAGCCCACAAAATGGCCTCCCAGTTGCCCGAGAGCGCGTCGGAATGGGCGTCCAGCGATTTGCTCATCGAGCTGGGCGGGCCGGCGTTGGAGGGCTTGCTGATTTCGCAGTTGTTCAATAGAGACGACAGCTCCAAACGCTACCGCGAGTTTCACGCTGACTACGTGGCGCGGTTTGCCCGGCAACCTGATTCCACCGCCATTGCATCCTATGACGCAGCAAGGGTGTTGATGCAGGCGCTGGAGCGCCGGGCGAGTGGGCAGTCCCTCAAAGACGCGGTGCTTCAAAATGGCCCCTACCAGGGCTTGCAGCAAAGCATCCAGTTCGACCGATTTGGCGACACCTTGCGCAAGCTGTACTTCGCTGAAATTCACGACGGCCAGTTTGTCCTGGTGAAGGAATGAACCTGCGCGTCTGGCGCCTGCGCAGCCACCTGTCTGCTCTGCTGGTGCTGACGGTGCTGGCGTCGATTGGCATCGTGGGCACCGTGAGTTTGATGGTGCGCATTCCGCAAATTGAACGCGAACACCGGGGTGTGGTGGCCGACGACGTGGCTGAGTTGACGAGCCGGGTAGAGACCTTGCTGGGCTTGCTGACGGCGCGGCTTGATTTGCTCAGTGATGCCTTGCAAGTCCTGCCCCTGTCGCAAGCGAATGAGTTGATGGACCGCGCCACGGGGGGCAGGCAGGCTTTCGGGGCGATTTACCTGGCCACCAACCAGGGCACCGTGGTGGCTGCGGGGGTGGCGCCTGAACTGCGCCTGCACCGTGACGACTTGCTGGGCAGCGATTTGTCGGCCAACCCGCTGCACCGCGCCGCGCTGTCATCACGCCGCATTGCCTGGGGCGATAAATACCTGTCGGCCTTGTCAGGCGCGGTCACGGTGGGCGTGGCCTACCCGGTGGGGGCAAGCCATATTTTGATCGCCGAGGTGCCACTGACCTACCTGCTGGGCGCGGTGCGACTGGCGGCAGGTACCCGTCAATCCACCATCTGGCTGGTGGACCGCGCGGGGGAAATTTTGGCGGACACCGAAGGGGGGCGGCGGGTGGGCACGGTGAACCTGCTGAATTCGCCGGTGATGCCGGTGGCCGGCAGCGGGCAGCACTTGCCGGACGCGGTCACTTTTGACGGGCGGCACTACCACCCGGCGGCGGCGCAGTCCAAATCACTGGGCTGGTACTTTATTGGCGGCATTCCCGTGGGGCTGGAAAACGACCGTATTCGTTCCGCGGTGCTGTTTGTGGCCGCCGGGTTTGTCGGCTCACTCCTGGTGGGCCTGCTGCTGGCACCGCTGTGGGCCACGTGGCTGGTGCAGCCCCTGCGCGACATTGTGCGCCGGGCCGGGCACATCAGCGAGGGGCTTGCGCTTGAGGCCAGGCCACGGGGTTCGATAGAGGAGTTCAATCATCTCGCGGACGACCTGGACCACATGGCGATTTCGCTCAAGGAGCGCGAGCAAAGGGCGCTGGCTATTTTTAATGCGTCACCCGTTCCCATGACGGTCACCGATTTGAACCGCGAGTCTGTGTTCATTGACGTGAATGAAGCCTGGTGCGCTACGTTTGGCTATCAGCGCGGCCAGGTGTTGGGCCGCACGGGCATCGATATCGGTTTGCAAGCTTCCGTGCAAATTCGCATGGATGCCATTAAGAGTATGCAAGAGGGCAGCGCGAGCGTAGAGGGCACGCTGTACCGGGCGGACCGTGTGCCCGTGCTGTGCCAGATTTATTGCCGCCTGCTGCAGAGTGGCGATGCCCGGCTGATGGTGTGGGCCACCATCGACATTGGCGACCTCCGCCGCACAACTACCGAGCTTCAAGAACTCAACGCCGAGCTGGAAGCCCGCGTGGCGCGCCGCACCGAAGCGCTGGACGGGTTGAATAACAAGCTGTCGGGTGTGGTGGCCCACCTGCGTGAAACCCAAACCGAGTTGGTGAGGTCCGCAAAAATGGCTGCCCTGGGCGGCCTGGTGGCCGGGGTGGCGCATGAACTCAACACGCCGCTGGGCAATGGCCTGATGGCGGTCACGGCGCTCAATGATGAGGCCCGCCAATTCAAGGTCTCGATGCAAAGCGGTCTGCGGCGCTCGGCGCTGGAAGACCTGCTGGCCAGTGTGGAGCAAGGCACCGGCATTGCCACCCGCAATCTGCAACGCGCGGCTGAGCTGGTGACCAGCTTCAAGCAGGTGGCGGTGGACCAGTCCAGCGCGCAGCGACGGTCTTTCGAGCTGGGTGAGGTGGTGGGCGAGATGTTGGTGACCCTGCACCCCACCCTGAGCCGCACGCCCTACAAGGTGACGGTGAACGTGCCCACCGGCTTGCGGCTTGACAGCTACCCTGGCGCACTGGGGCAGGTGGTGGTCAACCTGATCAACAACGCCGTGCTGCACGGCTTTGACGGCCGCACCCACGGCATCATCCGCATCACGGGCGAGCGTGGTGAGACGGGTGAGCCTGGCGAGATCGTGCTGCGTGTTGCCGACGATGGCAAAGGCATTCCCGAGGCCCTGCTGAGCCGCGTCTTCGACCCGTTTGTGACCACCCGCATGGGCCAGGGTGGAACCGGTCTGGGGCTGCACATTTCTTACAACGCCGTGGTGAATATGCTGGGCGGCAGCATTACCGTCTTCAGTGAGCCGGGGCAGGGGGCGATGTTCACGGTTCGACTGCCTGAGGTTGCGCCTGAGGGGCCCGGCGCATCAACGCGGTGAAGCTGGCACTGACAGCCGCTGCGCCAGCACCAGCGCGGCAATACTCACCACGCTGAAGGCCAGCAGCACCCACAGCCCGTGGGTGTAGCCCGCCTGCTGGCTCCACAAAAGCCCCATGCCCAAAGGCGCTGCCGCACGCGCCAGTGCCAGCGGAATGCCCATGGCACCGTTCAGTGCGGCCACGTTGTCGCGGCTCACGTACTCAGCAATGGCCGTGCCCTTGACGATGGTCAGCATGCCATTGCCCATGCCCCAGAGCAATACGAACAGGAGGATCAACCATTGGGCACCCGCAAGGCCGGCGCTGCCTGGTGTCACATGGGGCGTCGCGGTGATGGCGAGCAGTGTCACCAGCGCCACCGGGATCAGACAGGGAATCACGCGGTTGGCGGTGTGCACGTCAAAGTGGCGCTCAAAGAAATAGAGCAGCAACCGACCCACGACCTGACACACGCCGATGCTGGCGGGCACGGCAATGGCCCAGCCATCACCCAGCCCTTGCTCGCGCAGCAGGTTGATGAGGTGGGCCGGCAGCGCCACGGTAATCGCCATCGTCAATACCGTGAACACGGCAATCAGCAGGTAGGGCGCGCTGGTCAGATGGCGGGCCAATGAGGCTGGGCGCTTGTGACCAACGCCTGACCCGGCCGCGTCGCTGAAAAGCGTGGGCGGCGTAGCCGGCGTAGGCGATGGTTTGGAGGCATCGCGCAGGCAATAAAAATGCAGCGGCGCACACATCAGTAACTGGAGCACTGCCAGACACCAGAGCGCGTGACGCCAGCCTGATTGCGCGATCAGCCAGTAGATCAGCGGCACAAACACCGTGCTGGCCAGGCCGCCCAGAAATGTCATGGTGATGATGGCGCGGCGGAAATCGCCGGGGAAGCGCCGCGTGACCACGGCAAACACGGGTGTGTAAAGCGTGGCGGCCATGCCTGCACCCAGGCCAATCCATGTCGCGTAGAAGCCCGCCATGCTGG
>JANOAP010000142.1:0-3404 GCA_031411175.1 Rhodoferax sp.
CAGGCCGAAATCCTGCGGCGGCCGGGGGGCTTCGGGCCCCTGGGACACGCTGCCGCCCGCGGCGCTCCAGGCCTGCAGGCCGCCGTCGAGCACCGCGACGTTTTCGTGCCCGGCCCATTTGAGCATCCACCACAGGCGGCCGCAGTAGTTGGCACCCTGGCGGTCATAGACCAGGGCCTGCATGGTGTTGGCAAACCCCACGCTGGCAAGCCAGGCTGCAAACGCTTCACGCGAAGGCAGTGGGTGGCGGCCACCACTGGCGGGCAGGTCAGGTGCGGCACCCGGCATGTGGCTCAGCGCGGTGTCCAGGTTGGCGTAAACCGCGCCGGGGATATGGCTCTCAAGGTACATGGCCTGCCCGGCACCGGCTTTCATCAAATCGAAACTGCAGTCAAAGACCATGAACGGCTGGCCGCTGGCTTGCAACTGGTTGAACTGGTCAACTGAAATCAGGGTGGTGTAGTTCATGGGGTATTCCTTGCTGAGGCGCTTCAAGTTTTTGGTAAAAAGCTATAAAAATAATAGCTAACTATTCAATGGATAAATGGGTATTTTCAATTTTAGTGCTCTTCAGCAGGCGTATCCGGCATGGCGCGTTCGCGCAGCACGGTGGAGGCAATGCCACTGGCGACAATCACCACAATGCCCAGCCAGCCCATCAAGGGAACGTCGTCGCCAAACAGCACCAGGCTGTAGATGGCCGCAAACACAATGCCGGAGTACTGCAGGTTGGCCACCACCAGTGTGGCACCCTGCGTAAAGGCGCGGGTCATGCACCATTGGCCGACGGCAGCCAGCACGCCAATGGGCAGCAACCAAGCAGCCGCCTGCCAGGTCACCTGCGACCACGGCGTCATGCCCATGGCCAGCATGCTTGCCGCGCCCGCCACCGCTGCGCCCAGCGCAAAATAAAACACGGTGCGACCGGTAGGCTCGCCCAGGCGCCCCAGGGCGGTTACCTGCATGTAGGCCAGCGCTGCACCAACGCCGGACAGCAGGCCGATGACCCCGGCGAAGAGCTGGTTCTGGTCCAGCGTGGGCCGCAAGGTCATCACCACACCTGCAAATCCCGCCAGCACCGTGGCCAGCAGCGGCCCCTGGCGCTGCGCCTGACCATACAGGATGCCGCCACCGACGATGAATGCAGCAATCCATACGCCGCTCATGTAGTTAAGCGTCATGGCGGTGGCCAGCGGCAGGTAGGCAATCGAATAAAACCAGGCACCGAGCGACAGGGTGCCCAAAAGTGTGCGCCAGGCATGCATGCCGGGCACCTGGGTGCGAAGGGGGGTGCCCCGGGCGCGCATGATCACGGCCATGAACACCACGCCGATCAGGCCACGGTAGAAAACCAGCTCGGCCACATTGAAACTGCCGGCGGCAATTTTGACCCCCACGCCCATCGTGGCGAACAGAAACGACGCCAGTACCATCCACCAAGCCTGCATGCGCGAATTCTCTTATTTCATCTCGCGCCGGTACCACTCGTGGAAGTGCTGCATGCCGTCTTCCATGGGGCTCTGGTAGGGGCCGACCTCGTTGTCGCCGCGCTGCATCAACGCCTTGCGGCCCGCATCCATGCGCAGGCCGATTTCGTCGTCTTCAACGCAGGTTTCCATGTAGGCAGCCTGCTGCGCTTCGACAAACTCGCGTTCGAACGCGGCAATTTCTTCGGGGTAGTAAAACTCCACCATGTTCATGGTCTTCTGCGGCCCCATGGGGTACAGCGTCGAGACGGTGAGCACATGCGGGTACCACTCCACCATGATGTTCGGGTAATAGGCCAGCCAGATCGCGCCGTATTTTGGGGGCACGCCATTGCGGTAGCCCAACAGGGCTTTTTGCCAGCGCTCGTACACCGGAGAGCCGCCTGAGGCATCGGCCTTACCCAGCCGGTTGGCCACGCCCACGGTCTGCACCGAGTAGTGGTCCTTGAATTCCCAGCGCAGGTCTTCACAGCTCACAAAGCTGCCCAGTCCGGGGTGGAACGGGCCCACGTGGTAGTCCTCCAGATAGACCTCGATGAAGGTTTTCCAGTTGTAGTTGCACTCGTGCATTTCCACGTGGTCCAGCACATGGCCTGAAAAATCCAGGTCGGCCAGGGGCCCCATGCGGGCCAGATCGGCGGCCACACTGCGGCTGTTGAGGTTGTTCTCAAATAAAAGCCCGTTCCATTCCTGCAACGGGTAGTTGTTCAGGTTCAGGCAGGGGTCGTGCGCGAAATGCGGCGCGCCGATCAGCGTGCCGGCCTTTTGCGTGCCACTGGCGGCGTTGGCGCTGTAGGTCCACCGGTGTAGCGGGCACACGATGTTGCCGCCCGCGCCGCCGCTCTGGGGCGAATTCAGCGAGCCACGGCCCTGCAGCATCATGGCCTGGCGATGGCGGCAGACGTTGGAGATCAGTTCCACGCCGGTGGGGGTGTGCACCAGGGCACGCCCACCGCCCTCCTGGGGAAGGGCGGCGTAATCGCCCACGTTGGGCACGCTCAGCGAATGGCCCACGTAACGGGGGCCACGTGCAAAGACGTAATCCATCTCGCGCTGATACAGCGCTTCATCGAAATAGCTTGAAACTGGTAGTTGGCTTGCGGCCTGCTGCAGTTGAAGACTTAAATCAGACATGGGTGACCTGACCTAGAGACTCCCCCTATGAAGGGGCAGGGTAAGCGCTTTGGCCGGAGACTGACTTCACGGATTTGCGCAAGAAGAGAACCGGCTGGGCCGGGATGAAGATTGATTGTACCCGTGGGGTGCGTGGAGCACGGCCGACCGGGTGCGATTCAAAGTGATGTGTCGTAGAGTCTGGTCTCATGACCACCACATGAAAGCGTGCCCGCGATGTCCAAACTGCAACTCAGCGACGAGGAAATCACACAAAAGCGCAATGCACCCCCCCCGAATTCGAGAGCGCATCATCTCACTGCTGGCGGTAGTGCAGCCAAAAGAAGGCGAATTCAGACGAGCCGACGATGCTGAAGAGCGCCTGATCGAAGAACTTCGACGCATGGGCCAAGAAGCCATGCAAGCGTGGGCCAGGGGTCAGGTTGAGCAAACAGAACAAGAAGTAAGCCGCACGGGGCAAACACACCGCTACTTGGTGCAAAAGCGCCTGAAGCTGCCCGGCTCATGGTGGAAGCCGCAAAATGCCGAACACATGCTGGCTTTGCGCGTGAGCAGGCACAACGGGGAATGGGCAAGCTATTGGGCTACCAATTACCTGTACGCGGCTTAACAGGCTGCACATCACTTTGAATCGCACCCCCCGCAGTATTTTCCAATCCAGGTATGAGCCTGAAGGGCAGTCCGGTCTTTAACTTATTCCTGATGGCTTGATCGGGTTGAAACTGGAAGTTTACGGTGCCCGGCTTTTGGTTTTGGTTTCTTTCTCTTTAGGCCCCTGCCAGG
>JANOAP010000143.1:0-8811 GCA_031411175.1 Rhodoferax sp.
CAGCAAGGAAATCCGCGTGGAAGCCATGCGCGACGCGGTGGAGTTCTCGCAACGCACCAGCGCACGGGGGCGCGGCAAGGCCGTGTTGATTTTCCCGGCAGAGCGCATGAACCACATCACGGCCAACGCCCTGCTGAAAACGCTGGAAGAACCACCGGGCGACGTCAAGTTTGTGCTGGCCAGCGAATCGGCCCACCAGTTGTTGCCCACCATTCGCAGCCGGTGCTTAGGCCACACCATGGTCTGGCCAGACGAACCCGCTTCAGTGGCCTGGCTTCAGACCCAAGGCGTGTCGGCGGCACAGGCCAAAATTCTGCTCCGCGCTGCGGGCGGTCGGCCCGATGATGCCTTGCAATTTGCGGCGTCGGGCCGTGACCCGGCGAGCTGGGCGGCATTGCCCAAAGCCATGGTGCGTGGCGATGTGGGCGTCTTCAAAGACTGGACGCCGATGGACGCCATTGATGCCCTGCACAAGCTTTGCCACGACTTGCTCGCGGTCAAAGCGGGTGCGCCACCGCGCTTCTTTGATGCGGCTGATCTGCCACCCGCTGGAAAATCAGGTGGCAACCTGGCCGGTTTGACGCATTGGGCCCGGGAATTGACGAAGGCAACACGCACGATGGAGCATCCATTCAACGCCGGGCTCATGCTGGAAGCCCTTGCAAGTCAGGCCAAAAACGCCATGAATTCGGTACACTCCGTGCATTGACTATTGCCCATGAGCACCCCGACCTCCACCACGCCCCGGCCCAGCGTCATCCAGCTGGCCATCAAGGAAAAAGCAGCGTTGTACGCGGCTTATATTCCCTTGTTCACCGAGGGTGGCATCTTCATACCGACATCGCGCGAGTACAAACTGGGTGACGATATTTACGTGCTTTTGTCGTTGCCCGAAGACCCGCAGCGCTACCCGGTGGCAGGCAAAGTAGCCTGGGTTACGCCGGGCAAAGCGTCTGGCAACCGCACCCAGGGCGTGGGCATCCTGTTTCCCAGAGACGAAAAGTCACGACTGCTCAAGCTCAAGATTGAAGAGATTTTGGGTAGTCACATGGCGTCTGACCGGCCTACACAGACTATTTGAAGCCTCCTGACTCGCGTTGTAGGTACTCTGAAGCGGTGCAGAGGCGCCTCAACATAGTGGACTTTTCTGGTCGGTCTAATCTTGACTTCCCTTGTTCCGGACATCCATGTTTACTGATTCCCACTGCCATCTGACCTTTCCGGCGCTGAAGGCCCGCCTGCCGGAAATCCGCGAGGCCATGGTGCAGGCCAAAGTTGACCGCGCCCTGTGCATTTGCACCACGCTCGAAGAGTTTGACGATGTTCACGCGCTGGCTACCACCTACGATAATTTTTGGTCCACGGTGGGTGTTCACCCCGATAACGAAGGCGTGACCGAACCCACGCTCGATGACCTTCTGGAGCGTGGCCGGCTGCCCCGCGTGGTGGGTATTGGTGAAACTGGTCTGGACTATTACCGGCTGGGCGAGCGCACCGTGGCCGACATGGCCTGGCAGCGCGAGCGCTTTCGCACCCATATCCGCGCGGCCCAGGCGCTAAACAAGCCATTGGTGATTCACACCCGCAGTGCTTCTGCCGACACGCTGGCGATTTTGCGGGAAGAGGGCGAAGACGGTTCTGCCGGGTCGGCGGGTGGCGTTTTCCACTGCTTTACTGAAACCGCTGAGGTCGCCCGCGCGGCACTGGATCTGGGGTTTTACATCTCTTTTTCCGGCATTTTGACGTTTAAAACAGCACAGGATTTACGCGATGTGGCCGCTTTCGTGCCGATGGACCGCGTGCTGATTGAGACCGACAGCCCTTATCTGGCACCCATGCCCTATCGCGGCAAGACCAATAATCCGTCGTATGTACCTTACGTGGCGGCACAACTGGCACTGCTTAAAAACATGCCGGTTGAACTTGTGGCCCAGCAAACCAGTCTGAATTTCGAGACCCTGTTTACGGGGGTCCTGCCCGCTTCACCTAACCATTTCATGCCTAAAGGCAGCTTAAGTTAAGGTAAAAAGTTGACTTCATACTTCAGAAAGTACTTTAAACAAGTTGCCTATCTTCTTGTTTTATTTATAGTTATTCCAGCCCATTCTGGATCCTATGACGACTTCTTCAACGCCATCAAGCGTGATGATGCATCAGCTGTGACTGCCTTGCTCAGCCGGGGTTTTGATCCCAACACGCGTAACCCCAATGGCGAACACGGCCTGTACTTGGCCGTTCGGGAGCCATCGCCCAAGGTGGCGACTGCGCTGATCGCCTGGGCCAAAACGAACGTTGAAGCGCGCAATTCCAAGGACGAGAGCCCGCTGATGCTGGCTTCGCTACAAGGTTTGACAGAAATCACCAAGGCCCTGATTGCAAGGGGAGCAGACGTGAACAAACCCGGCTGGGCACCGCTGCATTACGCGGCAACCCGTGGGCACCTGGACATCATGAACCTGCTGCTGGAAAACCATGCGTACATAGATGCCAGCTCACCCAACGGCAGCACGCCCCTCATGATGGCCGCACTTTACGGCACGCCATCGGCGGTAAAACTGCTGCTGGAGGAAGGTGCTGATCCGTTGATCAAAAATGATCTGGGCCTGACCGCGATTGACTTTGCCTACCGGGACAACCGGGCTGAGTCGGCAGAAATCATTGCCGCCTTTGTGCGGGGTCGCCAGCCGAAGGGCAAGTGGTAGTTGCTTCATTATGGGAACGGAATTTCTAGGAAATAAGAATTACTTTGTCTATATTGTACTTTATACGATGTATCTTATGTTAATAAATGAATTGACCGAAACAGTATTCACAACATAACCACGCCAACCAGTAATTTAGGAAACAGAGAATGCCACTGTGGGCACGCTGACATCTGCAAAAGACGCTGCGAGCGCGATTTCCCCACGGCCATGAAGTACGCATTCCTCGCGTCTGAGTAGCAAATCTGCACCAGCACCGGAAAAACGAACACAGCTACCGTAAGTGCTGATATCGACAAGGACGACGCTGCCATTACGCCAGTCGATGCGGGCATGCTCTCTGGACACACGGGGATCATTGACGACAAAGTCGACATGCCGCACCCGCCCAATGTGGACAGGCAGGTCAAATGATTTAAACGTTTTGGTCGCATCCAGCCATCGCAGCTCGATCTGGCGTCCCAGCACGTCGCCCCCCGCACCTGCATGCGACGGGTCGAGTTCCGCCTGCATGGTGAGGAAGTCAGACCCCTCTTCATAGTGCCACTCAACTTGAGACACGGAGCAAGGCTCTGCCCTGCCCCGGATGCTGATAGGCCCAAGTGGGCGAAAACGCACGCGCTCTGGTTCGTCAATACTGTTAATGACCGAATTGCTGGCCCAAATCTGATGAGGCCCTGACAGATCGCTCAAGCGGGCCGCCACATTGACAGCGTCGCCGTAGCAATCGCCTGAAACGAGCTCTACCAGCCCGCTGGCCACACCAATGCGGATCGGCATGCGCAGGGAGGCCTGGGTTTTTACTATTCGCTTTTGGTGGCTTCGCTGCATCTCGACCACAGCGTCGATCGCAGATGCATTGTCGGGAAAGGTGGCCAAGACACCGTCGCCCAGTGTTTTGATGACCTGGCCGCCGTGGGCGACAAAAACGTCACACATCCAGCGTGTCAGTTGGGTAACCGCCAGGGTTGCTTTCGCGTTGCCAGTGGCTTCGAAAATGCCGGTACTGCCAATCAAATCGGCAAATACAACCGTGGTCTGAACCGTTTTCTGTTCACCCATTCCTTTTCGTTTTCCGTTTTATGCTCACTGATGAAGACAACTGAGTTTAGGGCATTGCCGGATGATTGGACACCAGCGTTTGTATTTTCCAGACATCCACCGACAAACTGCACATAGTTTTCATTTCACTGGTGGAAAGTCTATCAAATGTGCGGCCACAAGCTTCTATTAGGCCCATTTTGATCCCGACAAATGCATTCCCGCCCACTCTCATCTTCTAATTGCAGGTGTTACTTCATATTTTCGAGCCAAGTTACTGATTTATATGTTGTTTTTAGATAACTACTATCGACTGATTTATTGCCGTTGACAATTTGCCGTAGTAACGTCGGGGCATTGCAACAACATCCACACTCGGTGGAATCATCACAATGCGTTGGGTTTCAACGGGGCATCGAAGTGCGGTCAGCAGATTTTTCACCCATGGCGCGAGCGATTCAGAATTGCATGCGAATTCAAAGGTGGAAGATATTAGACAGGCCATGCTGGAGTGTCTTGGCGAATCAGGTGGCGTGGCTTACCCATTGCTGGAGCGCCGGATCACGTTTGAACATGATGTTCAGGGCTTGTGGTATCTGCGGGGCGACCTCATGGAAGCGCTGGCGGCCACCCAGGGCGAGGTCGCTGCACGTAAAGAGATAGAGGAACTCACGGCGATGTTCCAGGGCCTGCTGCCGCGCGGCTTGTCATCCCGGCCCAGCCCGCTTAGCGAATAGCAGCCCCATTCATCGTTGGCAAGCGTAGCACTCACGGGGCTCAGCGCGGGATGATGTGGCCCCAGACCAGCAATGCATCCCGGCCTTCTACCGCCAGGTCAACCCTGGCCCCCACAGGCAGCAGAACCTTTGTCGCCACGTGCCCATAGGGCAAGTTGGTCAACACAGGAATTTTGAGTTGGCTGCGCAGCCAGTTCACCACCGTGTGCAGTTTGAACCCTTTGTCATGCGGCACCAGTTTGTACTCGGTAAATTGCCCCAAAACAATGGCTCGCTGTCTGGCAAGAACACCGGCGTGAAGCAGTTGCGTCAGCATGCGCTCAACACGGTACGGATGCTCTGCCACGTCTTCCAGAAAAAGCACGCCGCCCTTGATATCGGGCAGGTAGGGCGTGCCCACCATGGAACTCAGCACGGCCAGGTTACCACCCCACAGCGGCGCATGGTTGATTACGAAATCTGCCTTGACCTTTGCGCTAACTGACTTTGACGCTTCTGTAGTTGTAGCATTCGCAGCCGATTCGAGATTCTGGCGCCAGCCTGCGCCCTCGCCCTGCCCGGTGATCAGATCGTTAAAGCAGTCTTCCATGATGTCGTCTGGCCCGCTGGAGCTGACGTGACCGTGGCCGTCAGCGCTGTCAGACTGGTCTGCCACCCCGAAGCCTTCGCAAAGCGCAGGTCCGGCCCATGTGATGGCCCCAGTCTTAGCGAGTACGGCCAGTGAAAAGGCTGTGAAGTCGCTGATACCCACGAATTCAGTGCCTTTTTCAATGGCCTTGGCTACAGCCTTGTAGCGGATGCCGCCCAGAATACGCGTGATGCCATAACCGCCGCGCGATATCAGGGCTACGTCAGCACCGCTCGCAGCCGCGCGGTGGATAGCTGCCAGGCGAGTCTCGTCGTCACCCGCAAACCGCTGGTGGCTGGCCAGCGCGTCGACGTCAACCTCTACGTCGTGGCCCAGAAACTTCAGGCGTGCAACACCGCGTTTGAATGCAGCCTTGTCACGCACCGCGCCCGACGGCGAGTAAATGTAGATGTGTTTTTTTGTGGTCATCGAAAAGGGCGCGATCAGATCAATCAGATATCAGGGACGCCTGTGAAGGCTCCGAGCTTGAATTATCGCTAGCGAAAGGTGGCCGCAGCCGCCTGCGCAATGGGCTCCCCATGCTCCTGCAGAAAATGACCGCCCTGCGCCACCCGTATGGGTTCCGGGCAACCGCGAATCATCTTTTGCAAATCCTTCATCACGGGCTCGCCAAGCACGGGGTCTTGCATGCCCACAGCCATCATTGTTTTGCCGGCCCACATGTTTGTCCAGAAATCACGTGCCTGCCGAGAAACCGCAGCGCCATCGGAGTCTGCAAATTCAGGCACCATGGCCGGGAAGACCCGCGTTGCGGCGCGGTGCCCGGCATCCGGAAACGGTAGCATGTAGGCAGCGCACTCCGGGGCGCTCATCTGCGGATTGCCCCGTGCAAACAGACGGGCAATGTCAAAGCCCGGGTTTTTGGCGCACATGTCGCGCCAGGCAAGAAAGCCGGCTGACAAAGGTACTTCGCCGGTTGCCAACGTGGTATTCATCACCAGAAGGCCTTTGTAGCGGTCAGGCGCGGCAAACGGCAATGTGAGGCCCAACAGACCGCCCCAGTCCTGAACCACCAGCACGATATTGCGCAAGTCCAGTCGCTCAATCAGCTCCAGCAATGTCTGACGATGCCAGGTGAAGGTGTGAACCTCGTCTTTCTTGGGCTTGTCACTTTTGCCGAAGCCGATCAGGTCCGGTGCCACCACCCTGCCCTCCGCACCCAGAAAGACAGGAATCATCTTGCGATACAGGTAGCTCCATGCCGGGTTCCCGTGCAGGCACAACCAGGTGGTCTGATCTGCTTGTGGGGCATTGATCGGCGCGCCCTCATCCAGGTAATGCATGCGCAGGCCCGCCAGTGCTGGCAGATCGCTGATGTAGTGCGGTGACCAGGGGTAGCCGGGCAGATTGGCAAATTGGGCGTCCGGCGTGCGCAGCGCATCGTCGCGAAGTGGGTGGTTCATTTGAGTCTCCATGCGCTTTTGGGCGCGACGGGTTTTAAAGAAGTCTTGTAGCAAAGCCGAGCATTCGTCGGCCCGGACGGCACTCTCCATTGTGGTGTGGTGGTTAAGGCGGGGTTGCGCAAACAGATTGACCACGGAGCCTGCTGCGCCTGTCTTGGGGTCTACCGCACCGAACACCACTCGGCTAAGCCGCGCATGCAGCATGGCCCCGGCGCACATGGCACAGGGCTCCAGCGTAACAAACAACTCGCAGCCTTCAAGCCGGTAATTGCCCAGCGCTTTGGCGGCAGAGCGCAAGGCCACGATTTCTGCATGGGCTGTCGGATCATTGCCGTCTATGGGTCCGTTGCGGCCGGTTGCAATCACGCGCCCGTCCTTCACAACGACGGCACCCACGGGCACTTCGCCAGCCTGTGCAGCCGCATGGGCCTGCGCTAAAGCGGCCCCCATGAAATCAATGTCAGTCATTGTGGTTTGCGATCATTTGCTATCGAAAATAAAGCAAACAAACCAATAAATACTTGGGTTATCCAGCTATATGTCAATCAAAATACGGTCATTCAGGGTTTTTCATCCGGCATGGGTCGCGCTGGTTGTATGCCAGCCTCTGCCGCTGCCTTGAACTGCTGCTGAATCTGCTGAGATTGCTGCTGCACGTTGCCGGTTGGGTTGGCTGTGGGTGGGGTTGGCCCGCCGGACGAACCCGGTGTGGCCACTGCCGGCACCTTGATTTCGCCGACAGAACTCAACTGCTTCTTTGCCAGGAAACCAACGGCCGCCAGAACAAGAAGTAGACTCAAAACGCCAAAGACAACCCGCATCACATCACTCCTGTTTGCCTGTCAAGGCTAGTTTGTCCATCCACTGGCCCAATGCCCTGTCGTGGTCATTGCCCGCCGCGTAGGTCTCGCGCATGCGCGCGTGGGATTCCGGGCGGTGCTGATTGATTTTGAGCTTGGTTTGCAAACTGGTCACACGCAATTCAAACGCCACAATGCCGGCCAGCATCTTGTGCTGGTAATCGATGCCCAGGTCTATCCACTGAGGCGCGTAGGCCGGGTCGTGGTCGCCAATCAGTTTCTTCAGCAGGCGGTCTTTGGCCAGCGGGTCTTCAATCAGCGTGGCCTGCACGGTGCAGTGCACGGCCAGGTAATTCCAGGTGGGCACGCGCACCAGGTCCGGATACACCTTGGGCGACATGTAGGCATGCGGCCCCATGAAGGTCACCACCGCTTTGGGCCGGGCCTGCAGGTAGCGCCAGTGCGGGTTGGGCTTGGCCACGTGGCCCAGCAGCATAGGCTCGCCCGCGCAATCAGGCCACGCCAGATGCAAGGGCAGGTGGGTGATGAAAGGCAGGCCTTCATCATCAGTGGACACCAGGCTTGCAAAAGGGTACTCGCGCATCAACTCAGCAGCCTGGGATGCTTCCTTCGCCGTGAACTGGGGGGGCATGTACATGGGGGTGTTTCTCCTCAGCAATCGCCGCATTATGCTTGCAGGCCATGCAAGATGCGCTCTTTCCTGATGACGAACCGCCCGCCCCGCAACCCAAACCGGAGACGTCCGCTCGTGCCGTGAAAAAGGAAAGTGCATCCAGCGGCATCCGTGTGCGCCCGCAGCCACCCGAGCCTGCCGATATCGAGCTCGCAGCCGCCCTGCCGCCGCTGGCGCGGTTGGGCACTTCGTCCTGGACCTATCCAGGTTGGAAGGGCTTGGTTTGGGACGACGACTATTCAGACGCACAGCTCTCCAAATACGGCTTGGCCGTCTATGCACAGCACCCGCTGTTCCGCGCCGTCAGCCTGGACCGGGCGTTTTACCGCCCTTTGAGCGCCTTGCAATATGCGGCTTATGCAACCCAGGTCGGGGACGACTTTCGCTTTACCGTGAAGGCCCCCGCCCTTGTGACGGATGCCACGGTGCGCAGCGAAACCGGGCGCGCCGTGCAACCGAACCCAGCTTTCCTGAATGCTGAACTGGCCGTGCAGGAGTTTGTGCAACCGGCGCTCCAGGGACTGGGGCAGAAGCTGGGTGCGTTGGTGTTCGAAATCAGCCCCCTGCCCCGACATCTGCTCGCCAACAGGCCTGAATTGCTGGAGCGGCTGACGGCCATGTTGCAGGCCTTGCCGTCGCTCAAAGCGCAAGCGCCAAACGCCGTAGTGGCAGTGGAGGTGCGTGACCCCGAATGGCTCACACCCGAATTCGCGGCAGTGTTGCGAGCTGCAGGGGCCACCTACTGCCTGGGCCTGCACGCCAAGATGCCGTCGATTGAAAAACAG
>JANOAP010000144.1:0-8912 GCA_031411175.1 Rhodoferax sp.
GTGGCGCAGCTTGTCGAAATCCTGGCTGATGAGCGAATAGGGCGGAGACACGGCGCAGTGCGGTATGCCCGCATACATGGCACCCAGCGCCAGCAGCGCGTGCTCAAGGCTGTTTTCGCTCAGGATGGCCAGCGGCCGCTCGGCGTTCAAGCCGCGGTCCAGCAACGCCTGGCCGATGCGGCGTGCGGCATCAAGCGCCTGCGCAAACGTGATAGTGCGCCAGTTACCACCCAGCGCGGGGTCGCGCCGCGCGAACACCGGGCGGTCTGGTGTTTTGGCGGCCCAGTACACCAGTTTGTCGGTCATGCGGTGGGCGTAGCCCCCCAGCGCCTGGTCGGCGGCCAGGTAGTGGTTGCCGCCGGCCTCACTCAGGGTGGCGCGTGTGACCCCAAATGTGAAAGGACGGAACTTGGGGCTGGAATTCGGGCCGGTGCCCCCGGTGCTGGCTGTGCTCATGGTGGCCTCAGGATTTTTTGACTTTGGCGGCCTTGCCGTCAAGAAAGGCTTTAACGCGTTCTTTGGCCTCGGGCGCGCTCTGGGCGATGGCGGCCATCATCGACTCGGCCAGGAAGCCGTGGTCGGCGCTTTGCTCGGCAATGCGCGGCAGGGCGTGCATCAGCGCGTAATTGGTGAGAGGTGCGTTTTGCGCCACGCGCACGGCCAGCTCAAAGGCCTTGTCAAAGGCCTGGCCGGTGGGCACCAGGTATTGCGCCATGCCAATGCGCTCGCCGTCTGCCGCGTTGTACACGCGGCCGGTGAGCATCATGTCGGTCATACGGGCCACGCCAATGAGTTTGGGGATGCGTACCGAGCCGCCGCCGCCTACAAAAATGCCGCGTGAGCCTTCGGGCAGCGCGTAAAAAGTGGACTCATCCGCCACGCGGATGTGACAAGCGCTGGCCAGCTCCAGCCCGCCGCCCACCACTGCGCCATGCAGGGCGGCAACGAAAGGCACGGGGCCGTATTGAACGCGCTCCAGAATGCTGTGCCAGCTGCGCGAATGGTGCAGGCCCTGGCCCGCATCACGCTCCTTGAGCTCGCTCAGGTCCAGGCCGGCGCAGAAGTGCTCGCCCTCGCCATCCAGCACGGCGGCGCGCACGGTGGTGGGCAGGCTGTCGATCACCCTGGCCAGCTCGGCCATCACGCCATCGCTGAGCGCATTGCGCTTGGCACCACGCACCAGGCGGATGACGGCGACTTCTTTGTGCTCGCCACGGATTTCAAGATGGATATATTTTGAGGTCATGAAAAGGGGCTGGTTTATGCTGGGGTTGATTTTTCGGGCAGGATCGATTATCGTTATCAAATATAACTAAATCAAGCCAACTCAAGTCGAATTAAATCAGGGTTTACACCAATACCACCGTTCCAACAGGAGACTTTCATGGACACCAAAAACCTCATCGCCATCGACACCCACACGCACCTGGAAGTGTCCTGCCGCAACCCGTTCGACAACTATGGCGAAGAGTACGACCGCGCGGCTGACAAATACTTCCGCTCCAGCCGCCGCCCGACCATGGACGAGACCATTGCCTTCTACCGCGAGAAGAAGATTGGCTTTGTGAACTTCACGGTGGATGCCGAGTCTCAAATGGGCCGCGCGCGCATCACCAATGAAGAGATCGCTGACGCCGCCGCCGCCAACAGCGACATCATGATTGCCTTTGGCAGCATTGACCCGCACAAGGGCAAGATGGGGGGGCGTGAGGCACGCAGGCTGGTGGAAAACCACGGCGTCAAGGGTTTCAAGTTTCACCCCACGGTGCAGGGCTTCGAGCCGGCCGACAAGATGGCCTGGCCGATCTACGAAGTCATCAACGAGCACAAGCTGCCCGCCATCTTCCACAGCGGGCATTCGGGCATTGGCAGTGGCATGCGCTGCGGCGGTGGCCTGCGCTTGCAGAACTCCAACCCCATGCTGCTGGAAGATGTGGCCATTGCGTTCCCGGACATGCAGATCGTCATCGCGCACCCCTCGTGGCCGTGGCAGGACGAGGCTATTTCACTGGCCATGCACAAGCCCAATATCTGGATTGACCTGTCAGGCTGGAGTCCCAAGTACTTTCCGGCGCAGTTGGTTCAGTACGCCAACACGCTCCTGAAAGACCGCATTCTTTTTGGCAGCGACTACCCGCTGATCACCCCTGACCGCTGGATGAAAGACTTTGAAGAGGCTGGGTTCAAGGATGAGGTCAAGCCGCTGATTTTGAAGAAAAACGCTATGCGGTTGTTGGGACTGGGTGCTGATGACTGATGGCGTTTAGACTTTCCAGGCCGGTCCCGAGAAAAGCCCCACCATCGCCTGACGCAGCCATTTGTTACCGGCGTCTGCGTTGAAGCGCTCGTGCCAGTGCTGCTTGACCTTGTAGGCCGGCAGCGGCACGGGCGGCTCCAGCACCTTCACGCGCTCCTGTTGCGCCAGCGCCTGCCCAAGCTGCCGGGGCACGATCACCAGAAACTCGGTTTGGGCCACGATGCGGGCCACGCCCAGAAAGCCTTGCACGCGCAGCACCACGCGGCGCTCTACCTTGTTTTGGGCCAGCACCTTGTCCACAATCGAATGGCCGGTGCCTGAAGCCATGACCAAAATGTGCCCCTCCGCCGAGAACGCCTTGCGCGTCAGTTTTATGCCAACGCGAGGGTGGTCACTGGCGGCGAGGCAGACAAAGTCCTGCGCAAACAACGCCTGTTGGTAAAAACCGGCTTCCAGGTCGGGCGTGAAGCCCACAGCGAGGTCGATGTCACCAGACTCCAGCCCGCGACGGCTCTCAGGTGAAATTTTTTCCGCTTCGACGATGACGCCTGGCGCGGTTTTCTGAAGGTGGTTGATGAGCCGTGGCAGCAACACAATCTCACTGATGTCGGTCATGCAGATCCGGAATTCGCGCGTGGCCTCGGACGGGATGAACGCGCTGGGCTTGCCCCGGGCGGTTTCAATGTGCAGGAGGGCTTGCGACAACTCCGGGTAGATCGCCTGCGCGCGGGGCGTGGGCTCCATGCCGGTGGACGTGCGGCAAAAAAGAGGGTCATCGAAATGCCGACGCAGCTTGTTCAAAACAATACTGGCGCTGGCCTGTTCCATGCTAAGCGCCTGCGCCGCGCGCGAGACGCTTTGCGTTTTGTAGACTTCAATGAAGACGCCGAGCCAGTCCAGATCAAGTTTTGCCATGGTGGCAGTGTACGTATGTATATCAAAACAATATACCAAGTATTCGACATTCTGCTTTGACGCAATAGTCAAAGCCTGCGACATTTGCAAACAGAGACACTTACACGCAGTCATCCAAAGGAAACAAAATCATGCAATTTCACCTCAACGGATTTCGGACCGGCGACCCCGGGCTTCTGGACGCAGCTGTGCCGTCACCGGCGGCCTCGCAAGGGCCTGCGAGCAACACACTTCCTGCAGACGCCGATGTTTTGATCGTTGGCTGCGGCCCGGCGGGGCTGACGCTTGCGGCGCAACTGGCAGCTTTCCCGGACATCCGCACGGTGATCGTGGAGCAAAAGCCCGGCCCCTTGCAGTTGGGCCAGGCGGACGGCGTGGCCTGCCGGACGATGGAGATGTTTGAGGCTTTCGGCTTTGCAGAGCGTGTGTTGAAAGAGGCTTATTGGGTCAACGAGACGACCTTCTGGAAGCCCGAGGCGAATGACCCCAAGCGCATCGCACGCAGCGGTCGCGTGCCTGATGTGGAAGAAGGCCTGTCGCACATGCCGCACGTGATTCTGAACCAGGCGCGTGTGCACGATTTCTACCTGGAGATCATGCAAAGGTCGGCCTCACGACTGGTGCCGCACTACGCCCGCAAATTGGTGGGGCTGGAACGCGCGCCCGATGGCACGTCAGAGTATCCCGTCACGGCGAGATTTGAGTGCCAGAACGTTGACAACGCTGGCAAGATAGAGACCATCCGCGCCAGGTACGTTGTGGGTTGCGATGGAGCGCGCAGCAACGTGCGTCAGGCCATGGGGCTCGCGCTCAAAGGCGATTCAGCCAACCACGCCTGGGGCGTGATGGATGTGCTGGTTGTCACCGACTTCCCCGACATCAGGTTCAAGGCGCTCATCCAGTCCGCCACGGAGGGCAGCGCGGTGCTCATCCCGCGCGAAGGTGGTTACTTGGTGCGCATCTATGTGGAGATGGACAAGCTCCAGCAAAACGAACGCGTCGCAGGGCGGAACATCACCATAGAGCAATTGATCGCGGCTGCGCAGCGCATTTTTCAACCTTACATGCTGGATGTGAAAGAAGTGGCATGGTGGTCGGTGTACGAAATTGGCCAGCGCCTGTGCGACCGCTTCGACGACCTTCAACCCCACGAGGTGGCAACCCGTCTGCCGCACATCTTCATAGCGGGGGATGCCTGCCACACCCACAGCCCCAAAGCAGGGCAGGGCATGAACGTCTCCATGCAGGATGCCTTCAATATCGGTTGGAAGCTGGCGGCCGTGCTACAGGGACGCAGCCCCGCCAGCTTGCTTCACACCTACTCTGCCGAGCGGCAAGCCGTGGCAAAAGAACTCATCGACTTCGACCGCGAATGGGCGGCCATGTTGAGCAACCCGGCAACCCAGGCAGGGGGTGATGTGCAGCGCTACTTTGTGCAGCATGGGCGCTATACGGCGGGCACGGCGACCTGCTACAAGCCTGCTTTGCTCACCGGTGAATCAAAACACCAGGACCTCGCAAAAGGCCTGGGTGTTGGCACCCGGTTTCACTCAGGCCCCGTCACCCGCGTGGGCGATGGCAAAGTTATGCAATTGGGCAAGACGCTTGAGGCGGATG
This sequence comes from Rhodoferax sp., assembly GCA_031411175.1. Taxonomy (GTDB): domain Bacteria; phylum Pseudomonadota; class Gammaproteobacteria; order Burkholderiales; family Burkholderiaceae_C; genus JANYCG01. The sequence continues at coordinate 4,790 of JANOAP010000144.1, forward strand.
GCCGCTGGCGTTTGATGGCTTTTGCAGGCGGGGGTGACGCGGGCGGCTCAGGTTCACCTGTCGACAAGTTGTGCCGCTACCTTTTGGAGTCGCCGGCATCGCCACTCAAGCGTTTTACACCCACGGGTCGCGATGTGGATGCCGTGTTTGACGTGCGGGCCGTCTTCCAGCAAAGTCACCACACGCTGGCCATTACGGCTATGCCGGAGTTGCTGTTCCCACACAAGGGTCGTTACGGTCTGCTCGACTACGAAAAAGCGTTTTGCGCCATTGATGACGCCAGGCAAAACATTTACGACCTGCGTGGCATCAACAAAAAGAGCGGTTGTTTGGTTGTGGTGCGCCCAGACCAGTACATCGCGCACATCCTGCCGCTGGATGACACCGATGCGCTGGCCGCGTTCTTTGCTGGGTTTATGCTGGATGCCTGAGCCCATTCGACGATCGCCGGGTTGCCCATCTTCTATCATCAGTGTTTTAGCAAAGAACCCATCAAAGAAGAGCCCCACCATGACCGAACTTGGCCGCCTTGAAGACCTGCCCGCTGACTACGTGGCAGCGCTGCGGGCACAAAACCTGGTGCCGTTGTGGCCCAGCTTGCGTGCCGTGCTGCCGCCGCACAAGCCCCGCCCCAATACCCGGGCCACGCACTGGTCGTATCAGGCCTTAAGGCCTTTGCTGTTGCAGGCGGGTGAAGTCACACCCATCGAGAAGGCCGAGCGCCGCGTTTTGGTGCTGGCCAATCCGGGCCACGGCTTGGAGAAGATGCAGGCCAGCGCCGCCATGTACCTGGGCATGCAGTTGCTGCTGCCGGGCGAGTGGGCACCATCGCACCGCCACACGCCCAATGCCGTGCGCATGGTGGTGGAAGGCGAGGGCGCCTGGACCAATGTGGATGGCGAGAAATGCGGCATGAAGCGCGGCGACCTGATCCTCACGCCCACCGGCCTGTGGCACGAACACGGCCACGATGGCACCGACCCCGTCATCTGGCTCGACGTGCTGGACCTGCCGCTGGTGCATTACCTGGAGGCCAGCTACCACATCAACGGTGACCGGCAGGCCGTCAAGCCGGGCACTGGTGAGCGCACTTACGCCCGTGGCGGCATGGTGCCCACGCCGGTGTTTGAGCGCTCGCGCAAGGCCTACCCCATGCTGCGCTACCCCTGGGCCGACGCCAAGGCGGCGCTGATGTCCATGGCGGCGGATCACCCCGATGAGGGCGCGGTGCAACTCACCTATGTCAACCCCGAGACGGGGCTGGACGCTGAAAATATCCTCGGCTTTTACGCATTGATGCTCAAGCCGGGCCGTACGCTGCACCTGCCCGCGCGCAGCCCGGCGGCGGTGTTTCACGTCATTGAAGGGGCCGCCAGCGTGCGCATTGAGGACCAGAATTTCGTGATGGCCGAGGCCGACACCTGTTGTGCGCCGGGCTACACCCAGGTCGACGTGAGCAACAGGTCTGCCACCGAGCCGGCCTTCCTTTTCATGGCAGACGAAACGCCGCTGCACAAAAAACTCGGCGTGTTCGAGACGCGTGGTTGACCTGCGCACCGTGCTGGCGTTCGAGGTGCCCGCATGACCGCAATCGCAACGCTGGCTGACATCGAGGCGCTGGAAACCTGGTCGTATGAAGCCGTGGTGCCCGCGCGCTCGACCTACGAGCTGATTTCAAACGCGGCGGCGCACTTCCCGCATCGCGACGCGTTTCGGTATTTGCCCAATGGCGACCTGGCTACACCGCCATGCTGCGTGACCTATGCCGAGCTGGTCATGCAGATCAACCGTGCCGCGCATCTGTTTCGGTTCCTCGGGGTGGGGCCAGACGACGCGGTGGCCATCCTGGCCCCCAACATTCCCGAGACGCATTACGCGTTGTGGGGTGCCCAGGTGGCTGGGCGCGCCTGCCCTATCAACTTTCTGTTGCAGCCCGATCACATCGCAGCGCTGCTCAAGGCCGCCAACGCCAAAGTGATCGTGGCGCTGGGCCCCAATGATGAGCTGGATGTTTGGTCCACTGTGCAGAAGGTCCGGGCGCTTTGCAACCTGCCTGTATTGCAGATTCGCGTGGGTACCGTTGTGGCACCGCACGTACCCATATTTCAAGATGAAATGACCCGATGGCCCCAGTCTTCATTGGATAGTTTGCTATTCGAATCAGAGCATATTAGAGGCCGCGTAGCCGCCTGCTTCCACACCGGCGGCACCACGGGTGCGCCCAAGCTGGCCCTGCACACCCATGGAAATGAAGTGCACACCAGCAGTCTGGCGCCGCTGTTCTACGGTTTTGATGAGCACACGGTAGAGCTCAACGGCTTTCCGCTGTTTCATGTGGCGGGCGCGTTTGTCTATGGCCTGGCCTTGCTTGCGGTGGGCGCGACGCAGGTGTTGCCCACCTTGAGCGGCATGCGGCATGCGGGGTTTGTGAAGAACTACTGGAAGTTTTGCGAGCGCGAAAAAGTCACCGCACTGGCTTGCGTGCCCACCATCCTGGCCACGCTGGTCAACTTGCCGGTCGATGCCGACATTGCGTCGGTCAAAGTGGCCTACACCGGCGGTTCGCCCCTGCCGCAAGAACTTGCCTTGCAGTTTGAACAGAAGCTGTCTGTCCCCGTGCGCAATATCCTGGGCATGACGGAATGCGCCGGGCTGGTGTCGATTGAGCCCGCAGCGTCGCCACGCGTGCCGGGTTCGGCGGGTTTGCGCTTGCCATTCACGCAGGTGCGGGTGGTGCCATGGCGCGACGGTGAGGCGTGCCTGAACGAAGCATGCGCTGCGGGAGAAACCGGCATCGTTGTCATCAGCGGCCCGCATGTGAGCCCCGGTTACAGCGACCCGGCCCGCAATGCGGGCATGTTCGAGACGCTCGCCAACGGCGAGCACTGGCTGATTTCTGGCGACCTGGGCCACATCGACACGCAGGGCTACATCCACATCACGGGGCGCGCCAAAGACGTGATCATTCGCGGCGCGCACAACATTGACCCCGGTCTGGTGGAGGACGCTTTCATGGCGCACCCGGCGGTGGCCTTGTGCGCGGTGGTGGGCGAGCCCGATGCCTACGCCGGGGAGCTGCCCGTGGCCTTTGTCACCCTGAAGCCTGGTGCCATCATTGACGCAGCGGCGCTGCTGCACGCGGTGGCTCCCACCGTGTACGAGCGCCCCGCCTGCCCCAAGCGCGTGCTCATTGTCGAGGCCATGCCCATGACGGCGATAGGCAAAATCTACAAGCCTGCCTTGCGGTTGCGCGCACTTGCCATCAAGCTGACCGAGATGCTGGAAGGCATTGCACCGGGGCGCAACGTGGTGGTGACGGGCGAAGAGCGATCAGGCGGGCAGGTGGCCGTCATCCGCATTTCAGGCGACGAATCAACTAGTGTGCCGGGTGAGGTTCAAGACGCGGTCCGCTCTGCTGTACGGCTCAGGCTGGCCGCCATTGCCGTCGCGCATGACATCCGGTTTGGATAGACTGCCTGCCAATGTTCATTCCTTGGGCGCACCAGACTGCTTGACGATCTGCTCATAGTGCTTGATTTCGGAGATCGCGAAACGAGCAAAAGACTCGGCAGTACCGCCGCCCAATTCCGCACCAATGCCTTGCAAGCGGCTGCGAATCTCCGGGTTTTGCAATAACGTATTGAACTCCTTGTTCAAGCGGGTGACCACGTCTGCGGGTGCGTTGGCTGGCAACATCACGCCATACCACGCAGACGCAATCATGGGTGTACCCGCTTCTGTGAACGTGGGCACATCCGGCAATGCGGCAATCCGTGCTTTGGACGCAACGGCAAGCGGCCGGAGCACGCCGCCCTTGATGCTGCCGAGCGAACCGGTATCGATCATCATGTCGATGTGCCCAGCCATCAAGTCGCTGGCCGCGGGGCCGCTTCCCTTGTAGGGCACATGACTGATGTCAATGGCGGCAGAATTTTTGAATTGCGCACCGGCCAGGTGTTGCGAAGAGCCGATACCCGCTGAGCCGTAGGTGAATTTTCCCGGCGTTTGTTTGGCGGCAGCCACAATGTCCTTGATGCTTTTCCAGGGTGATTTTGCGGGCACAACCATGACATTCGGGATTGAGCAAAGCAACACAACCGGCGTGAAATCCTTGACCGGGTCA
>JANOAP010000145.1:0-9337 GCA_031411175.1 Rhodoferax sp.
GCAGGGGCTGATGCCGCTGGCGCGCCGGTTTCTGCTGCCCCTTCAGAGGGAAAAACGCCCGCAGCCCCCGCAGAACATGCTCAATCAGCTACAAATAACGTAGCACCCACCGCAGTACCCGCGAGCGCTTCCGTCAATGCCCCGGCGGCTGCCAGCTTTGCCGGCACAGCCGACCAGGAGTTCGACGTGGTCGTACTTGGCGGCGGCCCCGGTGGCTACTCGGCTGCCTTCCGTGCAGCAGACCTGGGCCTGAAGGTCGCCATCGTCGAGCGCTACGCCACCCTGGGCGGCGTGTGCCTGAACGTCGGCTGCATCCCGTCCAAAGCACTGCTGCACGTGGCCGCCGTGATGGACGAGGTGAGCCACATGGCCAAACTGGGTGTTGACTTTGGTGCGCCCACGGTCAACGTTGACATGTTGCGTGGCCACAAAGAAAAAGTCATCGGCAAGCTCACCGGCGGCCTGGCGGCCATGGCCAAAATACGCAAGGTCACCACCGTGCGCGGCGTGGGCTCGTTCGTCGGTGCCAACCACCTTCAGGTCGAAGAAACCACCGGTGCCCAAGGCCAGGAAAAGACCGGCAAGACCCAGACCATCGCGTTCAAGAAGGCCATCATTGCTGCGGGCTCGCAAGCCGTGCGCCTGCCCTTCATGCCCGTCGATCCGCGCGTGGTGGACTCCACCGGCGCGCTGGCGCTCTCGGGCGTTCCGAAGCGCATGCTGATCCTGGGCGGCGGCATCATCGGCCTGGAAATGGGCACCGTCTACAGCACCTTGGGTGCCCGCCTGGACGTAGTGGAAATGCTGGACGGCCTGATGCAAGGCGCCGACCGCGACCTGGTCAAGATCTGGCAAAAGATGAATGCACCGCGTTTCGACAACATCATGCTCAAGACCAAGACCGTCTCTGCACGCGCCTTGCCCGAAGGCATCGAAGTCACGTTCGCAGCGGCAGAAGAGGGCGGCACCGCCCCCGCGCCCCAGGTTTACGACCTGGTACTGCAAGCCGTGGGCCGCACGCCCAACGGCAAGAAGATTGCCGCCGACAAAGCCGGTGTGGCTGTGACCGACCGCGGCTTCATCAACGTCGACATCCAGATGCGCACCAACGTGCCGCACATCTTCGCCATCGGCGACATCGTCGGCCAGCCCATGCTGGCCCACAAGGCGGTGCACGAAGCGCATGTGGCCGCGGAAGTGATTGCTGGTGAACTGCAAGGCAACAAAGAGCTGGCAGCCGCCGCCTTCAACGCCCGCGTCATCCCCAGCGTGGCTTACACCGACCCCGAAGTCGCCTGGGTCGGTCTCACCGAAGACCAGGCCAAGGCCCAGGGCATCAAGGTCAAGAAGGGCTTGTTCCCATGGAACGCCTCCGGCCGCGCCATTGCGAATGGCCGCGACGAGGGCGTCACCAAGCTGCTGTTTGACGACAGCCCCGAAGCGCACGGCCACGGCAAGATACTGGGCGGCGGCATGGTCGGTACCCATGCGGGCGACATGATCGGCGAGGTGGCGCTGGCGATTGAGATGGGGGCTGATGCGGTGGATATCGGCAAGACGATTCACCCGCATCCGACGCTGGGTGAGAGTATCGGCATGGCTGCTGAGATTGCGCACGGGTCTTGTACTGATGTGCCACCTGCGCGGAAGTAAACGACCTGAGACCCGAACAAACAGAGCCCGAGCTGGCAACGGTTCGGGCTTTTTGCTGTCTTGCTGCATGGTGTACGCTGGTGTTTGAGTGCTGTTTGGGTATACGGTCATGTGCTGCAAGCCTCGTCCACAAGGGCGTTGCGCCTTGTACCCCGGCGCAGCCCAGCCATCAGGCAGACCCCATTCGCAGCACCCTGCGGTGCCGCTTAGCGCTTGTCGCAGCCCAAGCATAAGCGTCAGCCAAACCCAAGCTCTACAGCCTGCGCCAGCGTCTCGCAGGCTTGACCGACTGCGCCGGCCGTTGAACTGCCGAGAGACGCTTGCGACTCAGGCCACTTTCGGAGCCCAATCAACGGCGAGCGACCCCGTGACTTCAGCGTCACTGAAACGCAAAGGCGCTGCCTTGATCCGGGCCAGCAGCACCTGCACTGGATGGGGCAGCTGTACGCCGTCCTGAAGTTCGGTCTGGCAGCGGCAGGAATAGCCGGTAGCGGCCAGCCTGCCGGTATACCCAGGGTCGGATACCGTTTTTGACCAGCTCAGTGCGTAGATGCCTTCCGAGGTAGCCCGATTGGCCTTTTCATGACCGAACAGCCCCGCCATTCCGCAGCAGCCGCTCCGAAGGATGTGCATATCAATCCCAAAGCGGGCGCAGACCTGGGTCCATGCAGCGGTTGCGGCGGGTGCATTGGTCCTTTCAGTACAGTGCGGCAGCAGGCCCCACACAACCGGTAAGCCAAGGTCCAGCGGCGGCAGAGCATCCAGGTGGTCGGCCAGCCATTCCTGGGGCAGCTGGACCTTCGGTGCATCCTTCTGGCCCAACGCTTTCGCATACTCCGCTCGGTAGGCGAGGGTCATGGAAGGGTCTACCCCAATCAGCGCCACGCCAGCCGCAGCCAGGTCGTTCAGCATCTTCGCGTTAGCGAGAGCAGTCCGCTCGAAGCGCCCGATAAAGCCAAGCACATGTTGCGGTTTACCGTTCGGCTTGAATGGGGCGATCCAAGCTTGGAAGCCCAACATACCCAAAAGCTCACAAAAATCCAGAACGACGTCGGTGTCGTAATGCGTCGTGAAGGCATCTTGCACGATCACGACACTCTTGCGCCGGTCGTCGTCCGACAGCGCAGCCAGCGCGCTCCGCGAGGCCATCTTGGCACCGAGACGGATCGCCTCGTAACCGAGATCAATGCCAGTCAGCTTTGGCAAGGACACCAATCCTGCCATGCCAAGCATGGCGCGACCCGAGGCGCTGTGCGTCAAACCGTTGAACAGGCTCGGTGCTCGGGCGAGGATGGGTAGAAAATACTCAAGCGAGGCAACAAGCCCGTCCTTCATCGGGCGCAAGTATCGCCCGTAGTAGAGCTCCAGAAAGCGTGAGCGAAAAGCGGGTACATCGACTTTGATCGGGCATTGCCCAACACAGGATTTGCACGCCAAACAACCGTCCATGGCCTCCTTGACTTCATGTGAAAAATCACCACGGCCGCGCCTTGCAAACCAAGAATTCTTTGCACGCAGAGCAAGATCTCGACATGACCGCCACCATCCGCCTTTGCGTACGCCAGCGGCTTCGTCGATAGGATTGACGCCGTCCTCGGCGAGCAACCTCAGCCACTCCCGCATCAGCGAAGCGCGGCCTTTCGGCGAATGACGGCGCTGGCGTGTGGACTTCCAGGACGGACACATGGCATCGTCCGCGTCGTAGTTGAAGCACGCAGCGTTCCCGTTGCAGTGCAACGAGTCAGCGTTGGCCTGACGGACGAGGATTGGGATACGGCGATCAAACTGCCCTCGGGTTGGGACTTCATCGATCCGCGTCAAGGCGAGACCGACAGGTGCAGCAATCTTGCCGGGATTGAGTTGGTTGCGGGGGTCAAATGCCGCCTTGATTTCCTGCATGCGCGGGTAAAGGGCACCGAAGAACTCCGGCGCATACTCAGAGCGAAAGCCTTTGCCATGCTCGCCCCAGAGCACGCCACGGTACTTTCGCGTCAAGGCGAAAACTTCGTCGCTGATCTCGCGCAGCATTTTTTCCTGTTCGGGGTCTTTCATGTCCAGTGCCGGCCGGACATGCAGGCAGCCCGCGTCAACGTGGCCGAACATGCCATACACCAGCCCGCGTCGATCAAGCACGGCGCGGAACTCAGCGATGTAGTCAGCCAGGCACTCAGGTGGAACGACGGTGTCTTCAACGAAGGGAACAGGGCGTCGCTCGCCTTCCATGTTGCCCAGCAACCCGACCGATTTCTTGCGCATCGACCAGATAGACGTTGCAGCTGCTTCGCCACGTGCCACCGTGTATCCACGGCGACCAGAGCGTTGCGAATCTGACGAGAGCGCTACCTCCACGCGCTCCAGCTTGCTGGCCAGAGCTTCCTCGTCGTCGGCCAGAAATTCTACGATGTTGACACCCTGCGCAGGGCCTTCTGCATCGTCCGGAAAGTAGTCCTTCACCGCCAGCCAGATCGCATCTTGCCGCGCCAGTGCCAATACCTTGCCGTCAATGGTCTCGCTCGACGCGGCCTCAAGCTTCATCAAGGTGCCTGCATCCCGCAGCGCCGCATCAAAGCTGCTGTAGCGAATACTGATCAGCGCGGTGCAGTGCGGTATGGGCGTGAGCCGGATTTTTGCCTCGGTCACAAACGCCAGGCTCCCCTCGGCACCGCAGATGACCGAACTGAGGTTGAAGTTACCGCAGTGGTCACACAGGTGCACCAGATCGTAGCCGGTGACGCATCGATTGAGCTTGGGAAACTTTTCTTCAATGAGGTCTGCATCCTGAACCCGGATGCGGTCCAGCAGGCGATGGATGGCACCGATGCGGTCCTCGCGCCGCTTGACACTGTCAAATTCTGGTGGACTTAAGGGGCGCGAGTGCCAGGGCGTTCCATCCAGTAGGACCGTATTCAGCTCCAGCACATGGTCGCGGGTTTTGCCGTAGAGCACCGACCCTTGTCCGCTTGCGTCGGTCGCAATCATGCCGCCAATGGTCGCCCGGTTCGATGGCGAAAGCTCTGGCGCAAAGAACAAGCCGTGTTGGCGGACGGCATCATTGAGCTGGTCTTTCACCACGCCTGCCTGAACCCTGACCCACCGCTCCTCAACATTTATTTCGAGGATGGCGTTCATGTAGCGCGACAGGTCCACAGAGATGCCACCGGTCAACGATTGACCATTGGTCCCCGTCCCGCCACCTCGGGGCGTGAACGTTACAGACTCGAAGCGCGGATCACTGGACAGTTTTGCCACCCGCGCCACGTCTTGTTCATTGCGAGGGAAGACGATAGCCTGAGGCGCGACTTGATAGACGGAATTGTCTGTCGCGAAGACGGTCCGGTCTGCATGGGAACGGCTGGTGTCACCTTCGAACCCACGCAGCTGCAGTTCTGCCAGAAACTCAGTCGTGAGTGTTGAAGGAGCATCCCTGGGTACCAGACGCGGAATCATGGGTCTCAGTCGCTCAGCATCGGAAGACCGGCCTGCTTCAGCGCGCCGTTGAGCCACGGAGAAACAAGCTCACCCTTTTCGATCTCGGCGATGCGCTGCTGCTCCGCAGCAATCTTGGCGTCCGCCGCGTCAAGGACGGCTTCAACGTCTTCCCTCGGAATGATGACGACACCGTCGATATCACCCACGACGAGGTCTCCCGGATTCACCGCCACCCCACCCACCGAGACTGAGGTGCCCATCTTTCCGGGTAGTCCTTTGGTTGGGCCGCATGGGTTCGTGCCTGCGGCAAAGACAGGGAATGTTCCGGCCGCCAGTTCAGCGGTGTCGCGCGAGGCGGCATCGACAACAAATCCGCCCAGCTTCGCGGCTTCCGCTTGGGTGACCATCAGGTCACCAAACAAGGCACAGGTCGCATCCGCCTTTCCGTCCACGATGATGACGTCACCAGGCTTTGCAACAGCCAGTGCCACATGGAACATCAGATTGTCACCGGGGCGAACCTCGACTGTGAATGCAGGGCCGACCACTTTCATGTTGGGGTGCAGGGCGCGAATGCGTGCGTTCAGGGCACCCCGCCGACCGGCGACATCGCACAGGATGGCGACTTGGTACCTGCGCGCGCGCTCTATGAGCGCGTCACTGACACGCGGAAATTCTGCAGAAGTTTTGTAATTCATGTTTGGACCTAAAGTGTTTGAAGCGTGCGACCCGGGTGTTAGTTAATCTGTAACACAGCGCCTTGGGCCAACACCCGTTCACGGCGCTCGACAAAGATGCCCCAGACTTCGGGGTTGACGAGGCGCGGCGGCCTTAACCCACCCAACATGCCGACGATCTGATCAGCGGCCATCGCTGCCACGTTGTGTCTGCCTTCATGGGACACGCCGGCCGTATGGAAGGTGGCCACAACGTTTTCCAGTGCAAGCAGCGGGTGGTCAAGCGGCGGTGGCTCTGGATGCCACACGTCCAAACCTGCGCCAGCGAGGTGCCCCGCGCGCAGTGCCTCGGCAAGGGCATATTCGTCATGAATGCCGCCGCGTGCAGTGCTGACGAAGATCGCCCCCTTCTTCATGGCGGCAAAGCGGGCTGCGTCGAACAGGTTCAAGGTAGCGGTATCCCTCGGGCAGTGCAGAGACACGATGTCGGAGGTTTGAACCAGGGTGTCCAACTCAGTGGGCTCGGCACCACGTGCGCGGATCTGGTCAGGCGTCAGCAGCGGATCGACCGCAAGTATCTTCATGCCGAAGGCTTTGGCAAGTGCGGCGGTTTTTGTGCCTGCATGGCCCATGCCGACGATCCCCAAAATCTTGCCACCAATATCGTGCCCCATGACGGACTCGCGGGAGAATCCGCGAACCGTGCGCAACTTGCGGTCCGACTCTACGATCCGTCGCGAAACGGAGAGCATCAAGCCAATCGCCATCTCGGCAACGGCGGCAGAGTTGCCGCCAATCTGGCTCACGACCACGACGCCAGCACGGGTGCATGCCTCCACATCCACGGTATCGAAGCCAGCGCCGGTGGACGATACGCAGAGCAAGTCAGGGCAGCGTTCCAGCAACTGTCGGTGCGCATGAAACTGAAGCGGCAGTTCATCCTTCGCGGCGGTAATCTGGTAAACATGCGAACGCTCCAAAACATTCCACGCTTCCACATCACCGCCGTGAATCGCAGCGACTGCCAAGTCAATATTTGATTCGCAGGCGATGCGCTCGTCAAAAACGGCGTTGATCCACAGGTTGAAGCGCGTTACGCGCCAAGGCTTAGGGGCAGTCATACAGGTTCCTTCTCTGTGGACGGGCGCTGAATTACTGCTTGGGCAGCGTTTTTGCAAGTTCTTGAAGCGCTTTCCTGTTCTTCTCCAGCGATTGCTGCCATTGATCACCTGGCAGATACGCCAGTACCGGTGCATCGGCGGACGCGTTCGCAATAAATTCCGGGTCTTTGAGGCTTTCGGCAATAGCAGCGTCGAGTTGCTTAATGAATTGCTGCGGCACGCCCTTGGGCGCAGCAAACCCCCGCTCCGATGTCATGACGACCTTCACTCCCGCTTCAGTAGCGGTCGGGACAGAAGGCAATGCGGGAGAGCGCTTGTCTCCAAACTGCACAATGGCTTTTAGCTGGCCCGTACCGTTGCCGTGCAGTTCGGGAATCTCACCCGCGCTCACCAGGGCGTAGGCCAAATGGCCGCCGAGTGCATCTGTTTTCTGCGCGGCAGTGCCTTTGTAGGGAATTGCATTGAATTCGACTTTGGCCTCTTTCGTGATGAGTGCCAGAGCCAGTTCGCCGTTTGTGCCCACACCGTTATGGCCGAAGCTCAGAGAGCCTGGCTTTTGACGCAAAGCCGTGATCACCCCTGCAAAGGATTGCACGGGATTCTCGGCACGTGTCACGATAACCGTCGGGTCGTCCACGACGCGGGAGATCAGTGTGAAATCCTGTGCCTCGTACTGCGACTTCTTGATCATCGGTACATAAAGAAAGCCGGGAACATTAATGACGGCTAGGGTGTAGCCGTCGGGCTTGGCGTTCTTGACATAGGCGTTGCCAATTTCGCCAGCAGCGCCGGGCTTGTTGACAACCACGAACTGGGCTTTGCCACCTAAGCGCTTCTGCACAAATGGCAAAAGCTTGCGCGCCATCAGGTCAGTCCCACCGCCCGGCGCAAAGCCGACGACCACTTCGATAGGTTTATCTTCGGGCCATGCAGCTACCGCTGGTTGCGCCAGACCAACCGCCAGTACGGTCGCGACGGCGACCTTCATACCTGTCAACTTCATACGTGTCTCCTTTGTGTGAGTGACGCGATGATGCTTGGGTTTTAAAAGTCGCACAAGCGATTTATTTGACTACATACTCATTCATTTTTAGACTTATTTGCCATTGGCTCAACCTTTGACGGCAGGGTGAAGTCCGCCGCTTGCTCCACATACCGGCGCATGGTCTGCAGCAGAGCGCGCCCTTCGTCCAATCGATAGAAGAAGCAGTAGTTCAGACTGGGGAGCGGTGGCTCGCTTTTCAGCGCGACTAGGACACCTTGCTTTAGCCAAGGCAGCATGAACTGCGAAGGGAGAAAGCTGATGCCTAGGTCGGCGAGAACCAGCGCAACAATCGCCATGAGACTATTGCAGCCCATCGTGCGTTGCAGGGTAATGCCCTGCTCCGAAGACCAGGTTTCTATCGCACGCGTGAGGCCAGAGCCTTCGGTCATTGTGATGACCGGATGCGTTTCCAGGTCTTTGCGTTTCAGCACGGTTCGGGCTTTGATTCGTTGCGGCGATGCAACCCAGGAAAAATCTACTTTGCCAACCACAGTCGCGCCGACCTGCGACCCCTGTCCAGGGCCTGGCGCAATGGCGAAGTCGAGTTCACCACGGAGGACTTTGCGCTCCAGGTTGCGCGCGAGATCGACGTAAGGTTCCAGGACCAAGGCGGGATGGTCTTTGTTCACCAGCCGTAGAAAATCGGGCAACCAGGTGAGCGAGACAAGTTCACTGACGCCGAACTTGCACACCCCGATCAAACTGGCATCTGTCAAAACCTCGCTGCGGAACTGCTCCGACAGGTCCAGCATTTTCTTGGCAAGCAGTACCAGCCGCTGCCCGGCTTCGGTAAGCTGGGCCCGGCGGCTGGTACGGTCAAATAGTTGGGCACCCACTGATTCCTCAAGCTCAACGATGCGCTTTGACAGCGAGGACTGCGTCACGTACAAGCGGCTTGCAGCAATGCTGAAGCTACCGAGGTTCGCGGCCCAGTAAAACGCTTCGATTTGCTTCAATGTCATAACGCGAAAAGTGTAGCCCAACAGGGCTGAAGCGCACGATGTATCGTCGCAATAGGCTATTTAATTCGTAGCAAAATCACTTGCGGTCGCTGCGTAGGCCAGTCGGTACAAGCCATGGATGGCCTCAGGCTTTGCACCGGGTCTTTCCAGACTCATCTCGCCAAGTTCGGCGTGCAGCAAGCCTTCCAGGGCTTCCTGCCTGTAGCCCACAGCGATCACAATCCGCTCCGCCGCCACATCCATGCCACCCCTTATCTGCCGCTCTGGTATCGCAGCGACCTTCGACGTCGCCGAGCGCAAAAGATGGCAAGCCACACCGAGATGGCCGATGAACTTCGACCCAAGCTCGCTCAGGTACGCCTGCAATCCGCGCTCACGCCCTTCAGCGGGGGAAACTAGCAGCGTCAGCGCATAGCAGCCAATGCCAGCGCTTCAAATTCAGCAGCTGGC
>JANOAP010000146.1:0-11878 GCA_031411175.1 Rhodoferax sp.
CAGACGGCGATCGAAGCTGTGACTGGCTCAATTCAGGGTGGGGGCGAGGTTATCCGCATTGATTTGTCGGCCCCACTTGCTGCTGTTCCAACAGGATTTTCAATTCAATCGCCAGCTCGAATTGCCCTGGATTTCCCGGGAATCGCAAATGGGATGGGACGCTCCACGGTTGAGATCAACCAAGGCAATTTGAAGTCTGTCAGCGTGGTTCAGGCCGGAGACCGTACACGGGTCGTACTGAACCTCAAACAGGCGACTGCCTACAAAACCCAGCTGCAAGGCAAGTCACTGTTGGTCATGCTTGACGCCATCGTCGGTGCTCCTCCAGCGGTCGCGGCGGCAGCGCATTTTTCCGAGAGTCAAAACAGGGACACCTTGCCCATCAAGGATCTTGACTTCCGGCGCGGCACAGACGGGTCTGGCCGGGTTATTGTTGCATTGCCCAACAACCAGGTCGGCGTAGACATACGCCAGCAAGGCCAGACGCTGGTGGTCGAATTCATGAAGTCGACGCTGCCAGAGGGGCTTCGTCGCCGCCTGGATGTTGCTGATTTCGGCACACCCGTGCAGACCGTTACAACCTTCCAAACCGGCGATCGCGTCCGGATGGTTATCGAGCCGAAAGGGGCTTGGGAACACAGTGCCTACCAAAGTGATGAGCAATTCGTGGTCGAGGTGAAGCAGCAAAAGATTGATCCTGCAAAACTTACTCAAGGCCCTGGATTCACCGGGCAGAAGCTGTCGCTCAATTTTCAGAACATTGAAGTCAGATCTCTGTTGCAGGTGATTGCCGACTTCACCAACTTCAACATCGTGACCTCTGATTCAGTGTCTGGTGCAGTCACCTTGCGGCTGCAGGACGTGCCTTGGGATCAGGCGCTTGAAATCATCATGCAGGCCAAGGGCTTGGGCGTCAAAAAGAGCGGTAATGTACTTTGGATCGCTCCCCGAGATGAAATTGCGGCCAAAGAGAAGCTCGAGCGCGAGTCCAACGTGGCGCTTGAAGGACTAGAACCTTTACGGACCCAATCATTCCAGCTGAACTACACGAAAGCGATTGGGGTTGCGGCGCAACTTACCGCCACGGGTGGCGGAACTGGTGCAGGGAGTTCACGGCTATTGAGCCCTCGAGGCAGTGCAATTGCAGAGGCCCGCACAAACCAATTGTTTGTGACCGATATCGCCAGCAAGCTGGAGCAGGTGCAGCAATTGATTTCCAAGCTGGACATTCCTGTGCGGCAGGTTCTGATCGAAGCTCGAATCGTTGAGGCATCTGACACATTCGGGCGGTCTCTGGGCGTCAAATTGGGCGGCAATGACCTGCGTGCTCAAAACGGGGGTAACGGAGGGTACCAAGTGTCGGGAGACAACCGGGTAGTATTTGGATCCAGCTACGCCAATGTTGTTGCGAGCAGCGGTGCAGGTGGCACCAATGACCTAACGGGCAATTTCGTCAACTTGCCAGCAGTGGGGCAAAACGGCTACAGCCCTGCAACCTTTGCTGTCTCTATATTCAACTCGGCGGCCAACCGTTTTCTTAACCTTGAGCTTTCGGCTCTGGAAGCCGACGGCAAAGGTAAAGTGGTTTCAAGCCCTCGCGTCGTCACCGCTGACCAGGTCAAAGCCCTGATTGAGCAAGGCACAGAACTACCGTACCAAGTGGCTTCGTCAAGCGGTGCAACATCCATTGCGTTCAGAAAAGCAAACCTGAAGCTGGAAGTGACTCCGCAGATTACGCCTGAAGGTAATGTTATTTTGACGTTGGACGTTAACAAAGACACGGTTGGGCAATCCACTGCGGCTGGTTTTGCGATAAACACCAAACATATTCAGACAGAAGTCCTGGTCGAAAATGGCGGCACGGTTGTCATTGGTGGCATCTTCGAGTTGACGGAATCCGACAGTGAAACCAAAGTCCCTTTGCTTGGCGATTTGCCAGGATTGGGACATCTTTTCAAGAGCCGTTCCAGAATTTCGAACAAGCAGGAAATGCTTGTGTTCATAACGCCAAAGGTCGTTGCTGAACGTGGTGCCGGGCGCTGAACCATGTTGTTGAAATTGAATCACGGGAAGATGAGCATGAACTTTTATAAATTGATGATGGGCATTGGTATTGCCATCGGGTTGGTGGCTTGCGGCGGCGGGGGCGGCAATCCGGGCACCTCTTCTACCTCGACCGGGACGACAACGCCGACGGCAGGTACTCCCAAGATTACATTGACCATCGTGAATTCTGCGGACGCTACAGTGGCGTCGAACGCCATAGGAAGTGGCGCGCTTTTTTATGCGAAAGCGGTAGTCAAGGATGAGAATGGGACTGTCGTCCCCAATAAACTGGTTTCCTTTACCACAGCGGCTACGGTTGCCACTTTGGCACAAGGCTCTGCACTGACGGATACCAATGGTGTCGCAAAGGTGCAGATTACTCCGGTAAGTTTGACTTCCGTGGCTGCAGGGAATCTTTCCGCTACTGCTACGGTCAATACGGTAGCTGTATCGGCAGACCTAGACTATCAGACATCGGCGGCCAATGTGTCATTGACTAACCTCGTGGCGACGCCAAATGCGATCAACGCATTGCAGTCTTCTGCCGTCACAGTGGAAGGGCGTGTCAATGGCGTTCTCGCCGGAAGCTCCGTAGTCGCCGTTAATTTTGTAGCCAGCTGCGGAACATTTAGTCCTGCCAGCGCGCCGACCAACAGCGCCGGTATTGCAAGTACCACCTATCAGTCTGCAGTGACCTGTTCTGGACCTGTCACGCTGACTGCACAAGCCACCGGAGCAGCAGCAGTATCGGCTACGGTCACGGTTGCTGCTGCCAAGGCCGCAAATGTTGTGTTCACATCTGCAAGCGTCCCCTTGATGGTGTCGTCTGCTGCCTCGGGTGGACTCAAGCAGTCGAGTCTGAAATTCCAGGTCTTGGATAGCTCGGGCACAGGGATGTCGGGTCAGAGTGTCATCATCACGCTCGGAAATTCCACCATTAACGCTGGCGTCACATTCTCGGTGGGTGGCGTAGCAACGACCGCGCCTCAGGCAGTCACTACTGACGGAAGCGGCTTCGCCTCTGTGACGGTGACGTCGGGTAGCCTGCCCACGCCGGTTGTTGTCACAGCGGCGCTTGTTAGCGCCCCGGGGATTCAGGCCGCTTCGTCTGGAGTAGCCGTCACTTCCGGGCGCGCTACTCAAAATGCCGCTTCGTTGAGTGCCACAAAGCAAAGCATTGAGGCATTTAGAATTGATGGTGTGCAGACGGCCTTGACTATGCGAGTGGCGGACCGGCAGGGCAACCCCGTTCCGGCTGGTGCACAGGTTAATTTTGTGGCTTCTCACGGGTTGGTCCAAGGAACCTGTTCGATAGATGCGGCTTCGCAATGTACGGTGACTTACACAAGCCAGGGGCTGAGGCCAACCAATGGGCGAGTTGCCATTCTTGCGTACATGGACGGAGAAGAAAGCTTCATTGATCTCAACGGCGACAACATTTGGCAGCCTGGTGAGACGTTTTATGATGTTGGCACGCTATATCGTGACGACAATGAAAACGCCATTTACGATGCAGGCCTTGAGCAAACCTACCCCGGTGGATCCGTTGGCAGTGCCTCTTGCGCGGCCAGCGCTTATGCCTACCCGTCTGTGGCCAACTCGTGTGATGGCACGTGGAGTGACAACATCCGGGTGCGCCAGCAGATCATCATCGCATTGGCGACGTCAGATGCGACTATCGTGCTGCAGGGCGCGAAAGCACTTTCCGGCTTCACGGTGAGAGTTACCGATACAAACGGTAATTCCATGCCCACTGGCAGTACGGTATCTGCAGTTGTCGCGACATCTGGCGCTGCTTGCAAGGTTCTCACTGTGAGTCCGAACGTTGTGCGGAACTCTCCAAACGGCGGCACTCATGTCATCCGGCTTGATGCAGCAGCCGATTGCGTTACTGCTCGGGTCGATGTGACTGTGACAACTCCGTCTGCATTTGCGACAACCGGTGGCTTTTGATTGTTCTCATCGGCCTGCCCGGTTCTGGTAAGTCAACTGTAGGTCGGCAACTCGCCCGTCGGCTCAATCTTGCTTTTACTGACTCGGATCACGTTGTAGAGCAGCGCCTGGGCTGCTCTATCCGCGAGTATTTCGAGCGCGAAGGCGAAGAGCGCTTTCGCGACGTTGAAGAGTCTGTCATAGACGACCTTACGCAGACGCGTGCGGGTGTGCTGTCGACGGGCGGTGGGGTAGTGCTGCGCCCACTCAACCGCCAGCACTTGAAGGCGCGTGGCCAAGTCATCTACCTGAATTCTTCACCAGACGAACTGTTCAGACGACTGAGGCACGACGTCAACCGGCCATTGCTTCAGGTCGCTGATCCATTAACACGCTTGCGTGATCTTCATTCCATCCGCAATCCGCTGTATCGCGAAACAGCGCATTTCATCATCGAGACGGGCCGCCCGTCAGTGGCTGCACTGGTCAACATGATCATCATGCAACTGGAATTGGCCAACGCCCTGCCACAGCGTCATTCAGATCAGGCTGGAACTTAGACAACGCCCTGCATCTGCTACTTGGTGCGGCGAAATGCTGCGGGTCCCTGTCAGGTGGCATTCGCCTAAACTAGTGGCCTATGCGAACAGACTCTGCGCCAGAACGTGTTGAAATTGATTTCGGCGAACGCAGCTACCCGATTTTGATCGGGGACTCCCTGCTTGGGGACTCTGCGACCTACGCCGATTTACCGAATGCCAGTACCGCGATGGTGGTGACGAACGCCACGATTGCGCCGCTCTACTGTGAGCGTCTCGTGGCAGCTCTTACAGCCAAATACAAGCGCATTCAAGTGGTGACCTTGCCGGACGGCGAAGAGTTCAAAACCTGGCAGACGCTCAATCTGATTTTCGATGCGCTGCTTGCCAATGAATGTGATCGCAAAACAATGTTGTTTGCATTGGGCGGCGGCGTGGTGGGCGACATGACCGGTTTTGCAGCTGCCAGTTACATGCGGGGCGTGCCCTTTGTACAGATTCCGACCACACTTCTGGCACAGGTTGACTCGTCCGTGGGGGGTAAAACAGCCATCAATCACCCGTTTGGCAAAAACATGATCGGTGCGTTTTACCAACCGCTGAAGGTGGTGTGTGACTTGGGCACCTTGAAGACCCTTCCTCAGCGCGAACTCAGCGCCGGTCTGGCCGAGATCATCAAATACGGTCCCATTGCCGACATGGCATTTTTTGACTGGATCGAGGCGAACATCGCGTTATTGATGGCAAGGGATCCCGGTGCATTGGCCCATGCGATCAGGCGCAGTTGCGAAATCAAGGCCTGGGTGGTCGCGCAGGACGAGCGTGACTACGGCTTGCGCGCTGTTCTGAACTTTGGACACACCTTTGGTCACGCCATCGAGGCGGGTCTGGGCTATGGCCAGTGGCTCCACGGTGAGGCAGTGGGTTGCGGCATGGTGATGGCGGCCAACCTGTCGCACCGGTTGGGCTTGCTGGATAAAACCCTCTTGCAGCGACTCACCAAACTGATTGAAAAGGCAGGGCTGCCCATTCGGGGCCCGCAGTTGCCTGCAGGAGAGCGCAACCCTGGCGCCAGCAATGCAGGCAACTATCTGGCTCACATGCGCATCGACAAAAAAGCAGAAGGCGGAGAAATCCGGTTTGTTGTGATTGACGGACCTGGCAAAGCCTCGGTACGTAGCGCCCCAGATGCCCTGGTGCGCGAGGTCATTGATGCTTGCTGCGCCTGATTCAGGTCGGCTTGCGGTTTATGCGTGCGATCCGGCACATTCTCGTGGTCGTCGCTTTGCAGAGGTGCCAGCGCCAACCCGCACGGAATTCCAGCGGGACAGGGATCGCATTGTTCACTCTACTGCCTTCAGGCGGTTGGTCTACAAAACTCAGGTCTTTCTGAATCATGAAGGCGACCTGTTTCGCACCCGTCTGACCCACTCACTGGAAGTGGCGCAGCTTGGCAGGTCTATCGCCCGGTCATTGAGCTTAAACGAGGATTTGGTGGAGGCGATTGCCCTGGCGCATGATCTGGGACACACGCCATTTGGTCATGCTGGGCAGGATGCGCTCGACGAATGCATGAAGCACCATGGCGGCTTCGAGCACAATCTGCAAAGCCTTCGCGTGGTGGATCACCTGGAGCAGCGCTACCCAAGTTTCGACGGATTGAACCTCAGCTTTGAGACCCGCGAGGGCATCTTGAAGCACTGTTCCCGCGCCAACGCAGAGAAGCTGGAGGCAGCAGAAGTCGAGCAAGAGGATGCTCGAGTCCCGTCCCGCCAAGCTTACGCGATTGAATGTGGGACTCCCCCAAAAACCAGTGTCGCCCGGCGTTTTCTGGATAGAACTCAGCCTGGTCTTGAAGCGCAGCTGTGCAACCTGGCAGACGAAATCGCCTACAACGCCCATGACATTGATGACGGTGTGCGCTCAGGCCTGATCACGCTGGAACAGTTGCAGGACGTTCCCCTGTTCGAAGAGTTTCGCCGAGAAACGCTCAGCGAGCACCCCCATTTGTTGCAGCAAAATCCGGCCATTCAGGGCCGTCGCCTTTTGTATGAGTCGATTCGTCGCATGCTGAGTGCCCAGGTTTATGACGTGATTCACGCTACGGCGGGCGCACTGGCGCAAAATGCACCGTCAAGCGCTGACGATGCCCGGCAGATGCGTCCCTTATTGACTTTCGGACGCGACATGCGCGAGAAGTCCACCGTGCTCAAGAATTTTTTACTGAAGAACTTGTACCGCCATCCCAAGGTCATGCAAATGACGGGGCAAGCCCGATGTGTGGTGAGTGAACTCTTCGGTGCCTATCTTGAAGCGCCTCAGGAGATGCAAGCTGGATTCCAGGCCCGCGCAGGCGCGGCGCTCGGTAAGTCCGACGAGCAAGACGGCGTGGTGCGGGTTGTCGCGGACTATATCGCCGGCATGACGGATCGCTTCGCTGCGCGCGAGCATGAGCGGTTGACCGGCAAACGCCTGCTGTCGTGAGCGCGATAGAAACCCGCGTCGACAACGGCGTGGCTTCCGCCGTTGTTGTCATGTGTGCCGGGATAAGTGCCGCGCTCCATGTCGCCAAGCTGTTTCCCGCCTTGCCTGCGCTTCGTGATCTGCTGGGCGTGACCCTGGTTCAATCGGGCTTTCTCCTCTCCATCGTTCAACTGGCTGGTATGACCATGGGCCTGGTCGTCGGCCTGCTGGCCGATGGCATCGGCCTCAAGCGATGCCTTGTGGCCGGTCTTTTGATGCTTTTTGGGGCTGGAGCCCTCGGTGGATGGGCTCAAAGCGCTACTGATTTGCTAGCATTGAGGTTGATTGAGGGAGCCGGTTTCTTGCTGGTCTGCACACCGGCACCGGCCTTGATACGGCAATTGGTCGCGCCCACGAGGTTGGTTCGCATGATGGGAATCTGGGGCACTTACATGCCCTTGGGTACAACGCTGGCGCTATTGGGTGGGCCAGCCCTCATCCTGCTGGCGGGTTGGCAAGCCTTGTGGTGGCTGCTGTCCGTCTTCTCCCTGGTCATGGCTGTGCTGGTCTGGTTTGTTGTCCCTGCAGGCGATGTGAATAGCCCCAATCATCCCGTCGCCCGCCCTGTCGGAATCGTAAATTCTTCAAGCCCTTCAACCCTTGGGGGTTCTTTGCAAGAGGGCTGGACGCATCGGCTACGTCAAACATTGACGTCGCGCGGTCCCTGGCTGATAGCGCTGAGTTTTGCAATGTACTCAAGCCAATGGGTGTCTGTGATCGGTTTTCTGCCTTCGATCTACGCCCAGGCCGGGTTTTCAAGCACCTCAACGGCCTGGCTCACCGCGCTGGCCGCCGCCGTGAATGTTCTGGGCAACCTGGCATCGGGTCGCCTGCAGGGGCGAAACCTGCGACCCCAAACGCTTTTGTACACCGGTTTCTGTGTAATGGGCCTAATGACCTTTGTGGCCTTCATGCCAGCCTCTGCCGCGCTTTCCACATTGCTGTCCGCGGTGGGCCTGACCGGGTTGGAGCCTGTGATCCGGTATCTCGCCATTTTGATGTTCTCCATGGTCGGTGGCATGATCCCGGGCACCCTTTTTTCTTTGGCTGTTCATTTGGCACCGAGCAAAGACACCGTCTCAACCACCGTCGGCTGGATGCAGCAGTGGTCGGCAACAGGTCAGTTCGCCGGGCCGCCTCTGGTGGCGTGGGTGGCGAGCAGTGCAGGTGGCTGGCAGTGGACCTGGCTCGTCACTGGCGTGTGCTCTTGTTTGGGTTTGGGATTGGCGTGGCAGATAGGCCGACAGATCGGACACGTAAAGCATGCAGAAACCATTTGATCAATCCAGTCTGACGGTGGATGGGGCACTGGCGGATACCCGCCGCTGGCTGGAGCGCGCCGTCATCGGCTTGAACCTGTGCCCGTTTGCCAAGGCGGTTCATGTGAAGGGTCAAATTCATTACACCGTCAGTGAGGCCGTGGATGCTGAAACACTGCTGGATGTACTGGAATATGAGCTCAAAAGCCTTGTAGCCCTCGAATCATTGGTTCGGGATACTACACTTTTGATAGCGCCCTGGTGTTTGCACGAGTTCCTGGATTTCAATGATTTTTTGGCGCGAGCTGACCGGATCGTGACCCGTCTTGATCTGGACGGCGTGATTCAAATCGCCAGTTTTCACCCCCAGTTCCAGTTTGCAGGCACGGCGGCAGATGACATCACCAACTTCACCAACCGCGCGCCGTACCCCACGCTGCATTTGTTGCGCGAAGACAGCATTGATCGCGCCGTAGAAGCCTTCCCCCAAGCGGAAGACATTTTTGAGAAGAACATGCAAACCTTGACCGAACTGGGGGCACAAGGCTGGGCCGTGCTGGACGTGGGGCCGCATGGCAAGATCGAGCCATGAACGCCAAAGTCAAAACCAGAAACTCATCGAGCGCCGGCGCACCCGAGCCTTCACCCCTGGCCAGCGAGATTAGGCCCGGGCAGTCCATTGAACTGTTGAAAGAGCTGCATATTCTGACCCGCGAAGGCAAGCTCAACCAGGACTCGCGGCGCAAGCTGAAGCAGGTGTACCACCTGTTCCAGTTCATCGAGAAGTTGTTGCTGGAACTGCCCGACGCGGGGGCCGGGGCCACGCTGGCGGACCATGGTGCAGGCAAGTCCTACCTGGGCTTCATCATCTATGACCTGTTCTTCAAATCCCTGAAAGCTGGGTCTTTGAAAACGGGGCATATCTACGGCATTGAAACCCGCCCCGAGCTGGTGCAGAAGTCGCGTGAATTGAGCCAGCGGCTGGGGTTTGACCGCATGTCTTTCCTCAACCTCAGCGCGGCCGAGTCAGCGCAATCCGGTGAACTGCCGCCGCGCATGGATGTGGTCACGGCCTTGCACGCCTGCGATACCGCCACTGACGATGCCATCGCCTTCGGCCTGCAAAAAAATGCCCGCTTCATGGTGCTGGTGCCCTGCTGTCAGGCCGAGGTGGCACGCGCCTTGAGCGGCAGCAAGGCCCTGAGCCTGAGCCGCACGCCACTGGCCGAGTTGTGGCGGCACCCCCTGCACACCCGCGAGATGGGCAGCCAGATCACCAATGTGCTGCGCTGCCTGTATCTGGAGGCCTGGGGCTATCAGGTGACTGTGACCGAGCTGGTGGGCTGGGAGCACAGCATGAAAAACGAACTGATCATTGCACGCTTTACAGGCCATAAAAAGCATGCCTCGGCTCAGCGGCTGCAAGCTCTGCTTGACGAGTTTGGACTTGCCGAGTTGTCGAAAACGAGATTTGCATTGCCCTCCACAGGCGATCTGGCTGAGGTCTGACGCTGAAAGCTTTACCATTTGTGGCGAGGTATTCGCGTTGCGGGTCCGGAATTTTGGTAGATTGAAAGCTCGTTTTTTAATCTGGAGAAAACTATGGGATTACTGGATTCGGTTCTGGGCGCAGCAGGTGCCATGATGGGTGGAAATCAGCAGCCACAAGGTGGTGGTCTGGGTAATTTGGGCAGCCTGGGTGCTTTGTTGCCTATCGTGGTCGGCATGTTGGGCAACGACGGCCAGCACGGAGGCCTCGGTGGTCTTCTGGAGAAATTCAACCAGGCCGGCTTGGGCGACGTTGCCAAATCATGGGTTGGCAAGGGCGAGAACGCCCCAATTTCCGGCGACCAGCTTGGCCAGGTGATGGGTGGCGACATGATGGGCGAAATCGCTGCAAAGCTCGGTATGAGCCAAGGCGACGCAGCCGGGCAACTGGCCCAAGTGCTTCCTGGCCTGATCGACAAACTCACCCCACGCGGCCAGGCACCGCAGGGTGGTTTGGGTAGCTCAGGTGACTTGATGGGCATGCTGGGCGGCCTGTTGCAGAAGTAACGCAGCTTTCCCAACCGGAGCTAATTGGGGTCAGATCCCCATTACCATCATGGGGATTACCCATAATCCGCATGGCCCGCCTTCCCCGTCTCACCCTCGCCGGTTACCCGCATCACGTCATTCAGCGTGGCAATAACCGGCAAAACATCTTCGTGTCTCGTGGGGACCACGAGGTATTGCTGGGCTTGCTGCGTGACAACGCCGAGAAATTTGGCGTAGCGCTACACGCTTATGTGCTGATGACCAACCACTTCCATCTGCTGGCCACGCCACAGGCGGCAGAGGGCCTACCGCAGATGATGCAGGCGGTGGGCCGCAGTTATGTGCGGTACTTCAACGACTCGCAAGGCCGCACCGGCACCCTATGGGAGGGGCGCTACAAGTCCACGCTTATCCAGACGGATCGCTACCTGCTGGCCTGTATGGCCTATATCGACCTGAATCCTGTGCGGGCAGGCTTGGCCGCGCAGGCGGCAGACTACCCCTGGTCCAGCTACGGGCACAACACTGGTGCGCGCGCCGACAAACTGATCACGCCGCATCCGTTGTATTGGGAGTTGGGCAATACGCCCTTTGCCAGGGAAGCCGCATACGCCGAATTGGTGCGCGCGGGCGTTACAGAGCAGCAGCGAGCCGACCTTACGCAATCCGCCTTGCGTGGCTGGGCACTGGGTGAGGGTGATTTTGTCGAAAATATGCAAAAAAAAACATCGCGCCGAATCAGTAAATCCTCACCGGGGCGACCGGTGCTCGATTCAAAAATGGTAATTAAATAATGCTCTAGCCCTCATGGTACAGACTTGGACAGCTATTATTTTTGATATGTCCCCATTTAATAGTTGATTAATAAAATCAGAAATTAATTGGAATCTGACCCCTATTATTCTGCTTGGCATTGTTGTTGCAGTGCACTAAACTCTGCTTCCCCTGTGAAATTCTTTAGGAGTGCGCCATGACGACGGCTGCCGAGATCCAGTATCTCCAACAAAACGGTTTGTATTCTTCCGACAACGAGCATGACGCCTGTGGTGTTGGTTTTGTGGCCCACATCAAGGGCACCAAGTCGCATGACATCGTTAAAAACGCGCTGAAGATTCTTGAGAATCTGGACCACCGCGGCGCCGTGGGGGCTGACAAGCTCATGGGTGACGGTGCGGGCATTTTGATTCAGCTGCCGGATGCGCTTTATCGCGAAGAAATGTCAGCCCAGGGCGTGACCTTGCCGCCGCCGGGTGAATACGGCGTGGGCATGATCTTTTTGCCCAAGGAGCACGCCAGCCGCCTGGCCTGCGAGCAGGAGATGGAGCGTGCCATCAAGGCTGAAGGCCAAGTGTTGCTGGGCTGGCGCGATGTGCCGGTGAACCGCGACATGCCCATGTCGCCCACCGTGCGCGCCAAAGAACCCATCTTGAAGCAGGTGTTCATTGGTCGTGGCAATGACGTGATCGTGCAGGACGCGCTGGAGCGCAAGCTGTATGTGATCCGCAAAACCGCCAGCGCCAACATCCAGGCGCTCAAGCTGAC
>JANOAP010000147.1:0-7449 GCA_031411175.1 Rhodoferax sp.
GCCTTTCTGGCGGTCAACAGTCCTGCCGATGATCCAGAAGACTGGACTTGTGACCGGCGTGAGGTGTTTGACACTCAGGGTGCCGTGGTGTTGCCCGATCAGCTTTCGATGGCGTCAGGTGCCGGGCTGGATCCGTGCGCAGCATTGGCAAGCCGCGTTCGGCTGGGTGCGGGTGAGTCAGACGAGCGGGTTTTCCTGCTGGGCTACGCTGAAAGCTCGGAGGCCGCCAGAACGCTCGCCGTGCAAGCGGCGTCCGTGTCAGCCACCCACCGCATGGAACAGTTGCGCGTTGCTTGGGACAGTCTGCTGGGCACCACCACGGTCAAGACGCCAGACCCGCTGTTTGACGTGATGGTGAACCGCTGGCTTTTGTACCAGACGGTGTCGTGCCGCCTCTGGGCCAAGGCTGGCTTCTACCAGGCCGGGGGAGCTACCGGATTTCGTGACCAGTTGCAGGACGCCATGGCCCTGGCCTGGGCCGCACCCGCCACGCTGCGCGAACAGATCGTTCTGTGTGCCTCACGGCAGTTCCCGCAGGGTGATGTGCAGCACTGGTGGCACGCCCCGACGGGGGCAGGGGTTCGCACGCATTTTTCGGATGACCTTCTGTGGTTGCCCCATGCGACGGCACGCTATGTGCAAGCGACCGGGGACACCGCGCTGCTTGACCAACCTGTGAGCTTTATTGAGGGGCCCGCTATTACTGCGGGCGCAGAAGACGCGTACGACACGCCGTCAGTCAGTCCGCAGCTTGCAACGGTCTATGAACATGGCGCGCTGGCAATTGACAAAAGTCTCGCAGTGGGCGTGCATGGGCTGCCGTTAATGGGCAGCGGCGACTGGAACGACGGCATGAACCGGGTTGGCATTGAAGGCCGTGGTGAGTCGGTATGGCTGGGGTGGTTTCTGTACCGGCTGGTAGTGGACTTTGCGCCGTTTGCACGCCAGCGCGGTGAAGAGGCCCGCGCGCTGAAGTGGGAACAAACTGCCGCCACATGGAAGACCGCGCTGCTCGGGCCGGCATGGGACGGCCAGTGGTTCAAGCGTGCCTTTTTTGATGATGGACAGCCTTTGGGGTCCCATGAGAATGCGGAAGCCCGAATCGACCTGATCGCACAGACCTGGAGCGTGTTGTCAGGTGCGGCACCGTTTAACCGGCAAGCCATGGCGCTGGCCGCCGTTGAAGCCCATTTGGTCGACCATGACGCCGGGCTCATCCGGTTGTTGGACCCGCCTTTGGTCAAGGCCATTCCAAGCGCGGGTTATATCCTGGCTTATCCACCTGGCGTGCGTGAAAACGGCGGTCAATACACACACGCTGGCGTCTGGGCCCTGATGGCCCAGGCCAGCCATGCAGTGCAACACGGCAATGCGGCAGACGCGGGGGAATTGGGGGAAGCGGGAGATTCAGCCTACCGCTACTTCACTTATCTGAGCCCAGCGCACCGGGCACGGCACCCGCGTTATGGAGCGGCGTACGGCATCGAGCCGTATGTGGTTGCAGGTGACGTCTACAGCCAGCCACCGTACGTGGGACGTGGCGGCTGGAGTTGGTATACCGGCGCAGCCGCATGGTTGCACCGGGCCGCCGTTGAATCAATTTTTGGCTTGCACCAGAGCGCCGAAACTGTGTCCTTCACGCCCTGCCTGCCATCGCACTGGACCCAGGCTGAGCTGAGCTTACGCCGGGGCCAGCAGACCATGCACTTCATCCTGATGCGGGCCACCGCAAGCGAGGCACTGTTGGCAACTGCCCGGTTCAAGGCCCGGGTGTTGAATGTGGGGCAGGCCCTGACATGGCAGGGCCTGGAGGCGACCACGCGCTACGTCATCCCGTTGCGACCAGAGCAAAGCGTGGAACGCGGCGACGTCCTACAGGGTCAGGCGTCAAAGGCTGATGATTGATTCAAGCGCTTCCCTCTAAAGTTGCTACATCCCGTCGGTCCACTCTGGCTCCGGCGCCCACCCCGAAAGACAGGACCCGCCATGACCCCAACCACCGACACCAACAACGTCAAGCAACTCCCCGTGGGCACCCCGCCGCGCATGGTGCTAAACGAGACCGCCATCGACGCAGCCCGCCATAGCCTTGACCAGGGGGCAGTGACACCAAGCTACGGCCCGTGGCGCAAGGACATCGTCAAGCTGCTCAACGACTCCCTGGCCACCGAACTTGTTTGCGTACTGCGCTACAAACGGCACCATTTCACCGCCAGTGGCCTGGCGTCGCCCAAGATTTCAGAGGAGTTTTTGGTGCACGCCAACGAGGAAGCCGCCCATGCGGACCGGCTGGCCCAGCGCATTGTGCAGTTGGGCGGGGAACCCGACTTCTCACCCGACTCGCTCACAGCACGAAGCCACGCCGATTACGACGATTCATCTGACCTGAAGAAAATGATCAAGGCCAACCTGGTGGCTGAGCGGGTCGCGATTGAGGCCTACAGCCAGATCATCAACATGATTGGCGACAAAGATCCGACCACCCGGCGCCTGCTGGAAGACATCTTGAGTGATGAGCAGGAGCATGCCGAGGAACTCAGCGACTGGCTTGCCGAGTAACGTATTTCCACTTGTCAGCAGTCAACTTTTACTTTTTTTCATTGGAGAATTTTATGAACACACGTACCACCCTCGCGGCCATCGTGGCAGCCATCACCCTGCTCACCGCCACCGGCTGCGCCGTTAGTCGCGGCCAGGAAACGGTCGGCGCCTATGTCGACGACACAGGTATCACCACGCTGGTGAAGTCCCGTTTCATCGAGAACAAGCAGGTCGATGCCGCTGCCATCAAGGTGGAGACGCTGAACGGCACTGTCATGCTGTCCGGCTTTGCCAAGAGCAGCTTGGAGCGCAACACGGCCGAAGGCATTGCCCGCGGCGTGAATGGCGTCAAGATGGTGAAGAATGAGATCGCCGTGCGTCCATAACGGTTCGCGCAGGGGCTGAAGGCTGCGTGACTGTGGCGTGGTCAGGCTGTGCTTCGCTCAGCGGCCACCTGAACTGCCCACTTCGATGCGTGTGCCAGATCGTTCAGCCAGGCGCTATACGCCGCTGCGTGTTGGTTTGGTGACAAGCGCAGTAGCGCAGCAGGGTGCAGCGTCACCAGCACGTGTAAACCATCCGCCCGGTTAAACCACTGGCCGCGCTCTGACATGACGGACACCTTGCGGCCAAGCAAGGACCTGGCGGCGGTAGAACCAAGCGCAATAACGGCCTCGGGTTTGACCAGGTCAATTTCGCTTTCAAGCCAGTGCAGGCACGCAGCCGCTTCTAGCTGCGATGGCGTCTTGTGCATGCGCCGCTTGCCACGGGGTTCGTACTTGAAATGCTTGACGGCATTGGTGATGAACAGGCTGGCACGATCCCAACCCAGGTCGTTCAGTGCGCGGTCAAACAACTGGCCAGATGGGCCGACCAGAGGCCGGCCACGCAAGTCTTCCTGATCGCCGGGCTGCTCCCCCACCACCATCACGCGGGCGCGTGACGGTCCCTCACCGCACACCGCCTGCGTGGCGTGCTGGCCAATGGGGCAGGCGCGACAGGCATTGGCCGCAGCATTCAAGGCCGACAGGCTGGCGGGCTTGGCACCCTGTTGCAGGTTGTCAAGAATCTGGTGGGCCCCCAACGCCGTTTGCGTGCGTGCCACGGCCGCGGCACCCTCCGTGAACACCGGAACACGCCGACGCGGTTCGGTGGGCGCCTGCTCGATCATGCCCAAGCGCCGTTGAGAAGACGCCGCCGAAAGCTCGCTGATGAATTGGGCCTCGGGCAGGTTCTTCCAATAGCGCCTGGGCATTTCCTTTTGCATCATCTTGAGCTTGAGGCGCGCGGGGTTGAAAATGTGCTGGTAGTACGTGAGCCACAAGGCCTCATCGGCGTCTGCTGGCGGCGCGTCAGATTTTTGCGCACCGGGGCCTGGGTGAATCGACCCCGGGCCACTGCCACCGGGACGCCACTCAACGCTGCACGCAGGCGTGAGGATGACCCATCGCATCTGGGTGAAGCGCCGTATGAAGAAAGGGGCTGTCGCTTCAAGGGTGTGGTGCTCTGGTTCGAACCAGGCAATGTACAACGGTCCACCCTCCGGGTGGCCGTGAAAAGTCTCGTCTTCGACGGTGCGAAAGCGCACAAAAGCTTTCATCTTGTGCATGTCGCGGCGCACGCTCTGCGCCATGTGCTGCGCCCGCACACGGTCGGCGTCCAGGGGGTCGTGCCGCAGCGCAGACTCGTGAACCAAGCGCCACAGCAGACGGTATAACAGGCCGAAACGGTTGGGGTCACTGTGCAGGATGACGGTCTGGCACAGTGCCAGAAATTCAGGCGGTACGTTGACGGCTGGGGCATTGCTGTCGCCGAGCCTGGCAATTGAAGTACCACGTTGTTCACCCCGTCCGGCAGGGCCTGCCGGGTCGACAAACAGGTCCTGGGTTGGCGTGCTGCTGCTATGCCAGCTCACCTGTTCTGGCGGGATTTGCCGGGCCAGCAGGCTGCGCGCGGCGCGTCGAAAGCCGGGCAAATCGACGGGGCCGTCCAGCAGGATGGAGTTTGTCGACGGCGGGCTCTCTGCAAAAAGCGAGGGCGCCACCGTGTTGGGCACTACCGCCATGGGTTGTCAGCGGCCTCACCGGGCCCGGCCAGAGCTGGCAACGCTGCCGGTTCATCAAACAGGCCGCCCTGCACCGGTTGCGACCTGAGGCGACTGACCAGATTCAACGCGTCCAGCGAGGCACCCGGGTGATGATCAGCCAGCAACACAAACGGCATGACTTTTTTTAGCGGTACATGCAAGCGCAGCAAGTCGTCAGCCCGCACTTGGCGCACGCGGCGCGCCTGCACAATGCGCATGACCGCTTTGATACCCAGGCCCGGCACCCGCAGAAGCATCTCACGCGGCGCGCGGTTGACATCCACCGGGAACTGCTCGCGATGGGCCAGGGCCCAGGCGAGCTTGGGGTCAATGTCCAGCGCCAGCATGCCGGGGGGCGTGCCCGCACTGGCACCAGCGCCCCCGCTTGCGCTGCCCGCATCCGGAACAATCTCATCATGCGCAAAGCCGTAGAAACGGATCAGCCAGTCCGCCTGGTACAGCCGGTGCTCGCGAATGAGCGGCGGCTGCCGCAAAGGCAACCTGCTGGACGCGTCGGGAATCGGACTGAATGCCGAGTAGTACACGCGCCGCAACTGATAAGCGCTGTACAGCGTGGCCGTGGTTTGGAGGATAGCTGCGTCGCTGGTGGCGTCAGCCCCCACAATCATCTGCGTGCTTTGGCCGCCGGGGGCAAAGCGCTCTGGCGGGGCGCGTTTGGCCTTGCGCGATTGCGGCAACGAGATGATGCTGCTCTTGCGATGGTCGCTGGCCGCACCCTTGGCATCATCAATGTGCACGCGCAGCCGCGCCATGGACCGCCGGATGGCGGCGCTGTCTTTCTCCGGGGCCAGCGCATGCAGACTTTGCACGGTGGGCAGCTCGATATTGATGCTCAACCGGTCGGCGTAGCGCCCTGCGCGCGCCAGCAAGTCGGGTGATGCATCGGGAATGGTCTTCAAGTGGATGTACCCGCGAAAGTCATGTTCTTCGCGTAGCACGCGGGCCACCTCCACCACCTGCTCCATCGTGTAGTCCGGGCTCTGGATGATGCCCGACGATAAAAACAAGCCCTCGATGCAATTGCGCCGGTAAAAACTCAAGGTGAGCTGCACCACCTCCTCGACCGTGAACCGGGCGCGCTGGATATTGCTGCTCACGCGGTTGACGCAGTAAAGGCAGTCGTACAGACAAAAGTTGGTGAACAGGATTTTCAGCAGCGAGATGCAACGGCCGTCGGGCGCATAGCTGTGGCAAATGCCCGAGCCTTCGGTAGACCCAATGCCTTTCGCACCCATCGAATTGCGCTTGGCCGTGCCACTGGACGAGCATGAGGCATCGTACTTGGCGGCATCGGCCAGCACGGCCAGTTTCTGCTGGAATTTTGGGGAATGAAGAGAGGCAGACGTCACGTACGATGCTCTATTAACTGTACAAAACACCAGTATACGGATATTCGATCCTCCATGCTTGAAAGGGTGACGAGCCGCCAGTGTGTTTGAGGCGCAAGCCACATCAATCACGGCTTGGTCGATTTCAACCACGATTTCAACCAGGGTCACAGGGAGGCGAAGAACATAGAATATCGCCAGCATTCCCAAAACGCCTCTCCCAGGTATTCACGGTCCCTACCTAACCGCCCTGTTCTCATGGACTTTCCAGGAAATCTGTTCGTTGTTGCCGCGCCCAGCGGCGCTGGCAAATCCAGCTTGGTCAAGGCGCTGATGGAGCTGGACTCGCGTGTCCAACCCTCTGTTTCGCACACCACGCGTGCCCCCCGTGGCCAGGAAAAGCATGGGCGCGAATATTTCTTCGTTTCCGGGCAGGAATTTGATGCCATGGTGCAGGCCAACGCTTTTGTGGAATGGGCCCACGTCCACGACCATCGCTATGGCACGTCACGAAAGGCCATAGAAGAAAGAATTGTCCAGGGCAGCGACGTCGTCCTTGAAATTGACTTCCAGGGTGCCATCCAGATCAAGGAATTATTTGCCAACGCCATCTGCATCTTCATCCTTCCGCCCAGTTGGGAAGAATTGCGGTCGCGCCTGGAACGCCGGGGCGAGGATTCGTCAGAAGTCATAGAAACACGGCTCAAAAATGCCGCCATTGAGGTCGCCCAGGTCAGCAAATTCGACTTCGTTATAATCAACGAGTTGTTTGACCGGGCCCTGTTTGACCTCAAGGCTATTGTTCACGCTCAACGGCTCAAGTATGCCGCCCAGTACCGCGCTCGAGCCGACACCTTCAAAGCATTGCAAATTCCCTAGGATCTTTTCCTGGGTTTCCGGAGAAATTCATGGCCCGTATCACCGTCGAAGACTGCCTGGCGCAAATTCCGAATCGTTTCCAGCTCGTTCTGGCAGCCACCTATCGCGCTCGCATGTTGAGCCAGGGCCACACGCCCAAGATTGAGAGCAAGAACAAGCCCGCCGTCACGGCCCTTCGTGAGATCGCAGCTGGCAAAATCGGTATCGAGATGCTTAAAAAAGTACCCCTCTAAGACTTCCAGGCCTCCTTGAAAAGCATCGCTTGCGGTGCTTTTTTTATTGGTACTTGCCGCTGCCTGACCCCTGTTTCCGGGCGCACGCTATATTCAGGCGATGGGTACTGCGCTAAAAACTTCAGATCAAGCTGTTCGGACACCTCCGCAAGGCTCTGAACCGGCTGTGCCTAACGCTGCCGCAGTCAATGCGGCGGCAGCCAGTTTTGCGGGTTTGACGGCCAAGCTGGACTACCTGTCCGCCCCGGATTTTGAGCAAGTCAGACTGGCCTACCGGTTTGCTGACGAATCGCATCTGGGGCAGATTCGCCACAGTGGCGAGCCCTACATCACCCACCCCATTGCGGTTGCCTCCCAGTGC
>JANOAP010000148.1:0-3010 GCA_031411175.1 Rhodoferax sp.
AAAGCTGATCACACCCATCAGCATCTGCTTCTCGATGACGGGCATGTAGCGGGCATGCCGCTCCAGCATCATGCGGCGCACTTCATCCAGCTCGGTTTCGGGCGTGCAGATCAGTGGGCCGTCGTCCATCGCCTTCCAAACGGTAGTTTCACCCACCGCACCACCGTTTTTCACAATGGTCTGGATGACCTCGCGAAACGTCAGCATGCCAACCACTTTGCCATGCGACATGACCACGAGGGAGCCGATGTCGTTGCTTGCCATCATGTCCAGCGCACTGGACAGCAGATCTTCAGGGGTGACTGTGTACAGGGTGCCGCCCTTGACCCGCAGAATGTCGCTGACTTTCATGATGTTCTCCTCGCTCGTTGATACCTTCAATGCCTGAAATATAGCCCACAAATATAGACCACAATAGCCCGATTCAACCCTTTAGTGGCATCCGGGTCAAGCATGTAAAGCCTGCAGGCCCGGATGCACGATTGCAGGAGACCTTCATGCCCGGTTACTCGGACCCCGGATTTGACACCCTGGCGTTGCACGCAGGTGCCGCGCCAGACCCCACCACGGGTGCCCGCGCGGTGCCCATCCACCTCACCACCTCGTTTGTGTTCGAGTCCAGCGACCATGCCCAGTCGCTGTTCAATCTGGAGCGGGCCGGCCACGTCTACTCGCGTATCAGTAACCCCACCAATGCCGTGCTGGAGCAGCGCGTGGCGGCGCTGGAGGGTGGCATTGGTGCCATCACCACCGCCAGCGGCCAGGCCGCGCTGCACCTGAGTGTTGCCACGCTCATGGGTGCAGGCTCACACATCGTGGCCTCCACGGCGCTGTATGGCGGCTCGCAAAATCTGCTGCACTACACGATGCGGCGCTTTGGCATTGACACAACCTTTGTGAAACCCGGTGACATTGACGGCTGGCGTGCCGCTGTGCAGCCCAACACCAAGCTCTTTTTTGGGGAGACCGTGGGCAACCCGGGGCTGGATGTGCTGGACATTCCAACCATCAGCTCGATCGCCCACGATGCAGGTGTGCCGCTACTGGTCGATTCGACCCTGACATCGCCCTGGCTCATGAAACCGTTTGAGCATGGTGCCGATCTGGTCTACCACTCGGCCACCAAATTCCTGAGCGGGCATGGCACGGTGATTGGCGGCATCGTCGTCGATGGCGGCAGCTTTGACTGGGCCAAAGCGCATGGGTCTTCAGGCAAATTCGCCGAGCTGGCGGCACCCTATGATGGCTTTCACAACATGGTCTTTACCGAGGAGTCCACCGTGGGGGCATTCCTGCTGCGCGCGCGCCGCGAGGGGCTGCGGGACTTTGGCGCCTGCATGAGCCCGCATTCGGCCTGGCTGATTTTGCAGGGCATAGAGACGCTGTCGCTGCGCATGGAGCGGCACATGCGCAATACCGAAAAAGTGGTGCAGTTTCTGGTCGGCCAGCCGTTTGTGGCCCGCGTGGGCCATCCCCTGCTCGAATCCCACCCCAGCCACGCGCTGGCGCAAAAGCTGCTGCCGCGCGGTGCAGGGTCAGTCTTCAGCTTTGACACCAAGGGCAACCGCGAACAGGGCAAGAAGTTTGTCGAAACCCTCAAGGTGTTCAGCCACCTGGCCAATGTGGGTGACTGCCGCAGTCTGGTGATTCACCCGGCCAGCACCACACACTTCCGCATGAGCGACGAAGCCCTGGCAGCGGGCGGCATCACGCAGGGCACGATTCGCCTGAGCATCGGGCTGGAAGACGCAGACGACCTGATTGATGACCTGAGGCGCGCCCTGAAGGCCGCGGAGAAGCTGGCATGACCATCCGCGCATTTGAGGCCAATGACGAGGCCACTGTCGTTGCTTTATGGCAGGCCTGCGGGCTGACGCGGCCCTGGAACGACCCGCACAAAGACATTGCACGCAAGCTCGTACAACAACCCGAGCTGTTTCTGGTCGCGGAGCTTCACGGCAGCGTGGTGGCCAGCGCCATGTTTGGCTATGAGGGCCACCGAGGTTGGGTCAATTATCTGGCCGTGCTCCCGCAACATCAGGGGCACGGCCTGGCACGCGCCCTGATGGCACGCGGCGAAGCCTTGCTAACGGCAGCGGGTTGCCCCAAGCTCAATCTGCAAGTGCGCAGCAGCAATGCCGGTGTGATTGCGTTTTACAAGCACATGGGATACGGCCAGGATGACGTGGTGAGCCTGGGCAAGCGCCTCATTGCGGATGAATAAATCAAATTAAAAGCGAGAACCCAGCCATGCAAGTCACTGTCAACGGCTTCAAAACCTACTGCTACACCGGTGGCAAGGCGTTCGACCCCGCCAAACCGACTGCCGTGTTCATTCATGGTGTGCTCAATGACCACAGCGTGTGGATTCTGCAAACGCGCTACCTGGCCAACCACGGCTGGAACGTGCTCGCGGTGGACCTGCCCGGCCATTGCCGCAGCGACGGCCCGCCACCGCCTAGCGTGGAAGATGCCGCCACCTTCATCGTCGCATTGCTCGATGCCGCAGGCGTCAAAAAAGCGGCGCTGGTTGGTCACAGCTTCGGCTCGCTCATAGCGCTGGAAACCGCAGCCCGTGCGTCGGAACGCGTGAGCCAGGTGGTGCTGGTGGGCATTGCCTACCCGATGAAAGTGTCCGCCGTATTGCTGGAGGCATCGCTGCACGAGCCTGAAAAGGGCATCCAGATGATCAACCTGTTCTCGCGCTCCACGCTGGCGCCACCGCCCTCTGCGCTGGGGCCGGGCACCTGGGTGGACGGCGGCAACAAGGCGCTGAACCGCCGCGTGCTGGCCAGCAACACACAAGCCAACGTGTTTCACACCGGCTTCAAGGCCTGCGACAGTTACGCCGGGGGCGAGGCAGCCATGGGCAAGGTGCAATGCCCGGTGCTGTTTGTGCTGGGCCGGGTGTATCAGATGACCTCGCCCGGTGCGGCACAGAGCCTGGTGAAGCTGGCGCGTGATGGCCGCACGGTCTATCTGCCCGTAGGGCACCACCAGATGACCGAGG
>JANOAP010000149.1:0-6376 GCA_031411175.1 Rhodoferax sp.
AGGCCCTTGAGCCAGTTCATCTTGTATTCAAACTTGTCGCTGCCAGGCTCCTGCCCATTCGGAAAATAGCCGCCAATCACCCGGATATCGCCGCCCGGTGCCGCCACCGTGGCCGTGATAACGCGCGACATGTCATCGGGAAATCCGGGAATGTTCTTGACGACGGACGTGACAGGCGCGCGCGACAGCAAGGCCACGCCGTTGTAGGTTTTCTGGCCGAACCATTGGGCGTGATAGCCAGCGGCGGTGAAAGCGTCAACCGGAAACTTGTCGTCCGTCAGCTTGAGTTCCTGCAGAGCCAGAACATCGACCGGGTTGGCCGCAAGCCAGTCCAGCACCTGGGGCAGGCGCACGGTCAGGGAGTTGACGTTCCAGGTGGCGAATTTCATGATGGGTTTCATGATGGGTTAGGGTTGGTGGTCCCGTTGCTGGTTCATTAGCGAGGTAATTAGTGAGGTATTAAAAACCCGATGAAACCTTACTCTATGTTCTGCACCTGCTCGCGCATCTGCTCGATCAGCACCTTCATGTCCACCGAGATGTGCGTCAGCTCCAGTGCGGCGGACTTCGATCCCATGGTGTTGGCCTCCCTGTGCAACTCCTGAATCAGGAAGTCAAGGCGTTTTCCGATTTCCCCGCCCTTTTTGATCAGCCGGTCCAGCTCGTCCAGATGGGAGTTCAGCCGGGTGATCTCTTCGGCCACATCAATGCGGATGGCGAAGGCCGTGGCCTCGGTCAAAGCCCGATCACGGGCCGCTTCGGGGGCGACCGCGCCGTCGCCCAATGCCATGGCTTCGGTCCAGCGCTCCATGAAACGCTGCCGCTGCTGGGCCACGAGCTGGGGCACCAAAGGCACGGCTTGCCCGGCCAGCACGCGCAACTGGCCTATGCGCTCCAGCAACATCGTGGCAAGGCGGCCCCCTTCGCGCTGGCGTGCTGAAAGCAGCTCTTTCACCGCTTTATCAGCCAGGGGCATGACGGCCGTGCTCCAGTCGCGGGATGACGACTGCTCTGTGGAGGCCAGCCGGATGACGTCGGCCACGCTCAGGGCGGGCGCGTCAGGCAGCCAGGACTTGACGTTGTCCTGCACGGCATTGAGCCGCTGCAAGAGTTTGGGCGTGGGGTCGGCAATGGTGTTGGACGCGCCGGTCTCGATGGATGCGCGCACCTCCACTTTGCCGCGCTTGATCTTGCTGGTGATCAACTCACGCAGCGTGGGCTCATAGTGGCGCAGGTCTTCCGGCAAGCGAAATGACAGGTCGAGAAAGCGGCTGTTGACGGAGCGGATCTCCAGCCCCAATTGGCTGACGGGAGCATTTTTGGCCTCGGCTTCTGTGGTGGAATTGGCTGTGCTGTGCTGGGCACTGGCATAGCCAGTCATGCTGTAAACTGGCATTGCGTACTTCTTGGATCGATGAACAGGAGCGTGAGAATAACCCGGATCCGCCGGACCACCCCTTTCAGCTACACGCTTAAACTAAATTTATGTCGAAGGCCAAACCAGCACCGCTGCCCCCTGACACCGTCATTGGTGGATACCGTGTCATCCGGAAAGTGGCTGCGGGTGGCTTCGGTGTGGTGTACCTGGCGCTGGATTCTGAAGGTCAGCAGGTGGCCGTCAAGGAATACCTGCCCTCATCGCTTGCGTCGCGCGCGCCAGGCGAGTTGCTGCCGGAGGTGGCACCAGAAAAACTCTCGCTCTACCGGTTGGGCCTGAAAAGTTTTTTTGAGGAAGGTCGCTCACTTGCCCAGATCTCGCACCCTTCGGTGGTGAGCGTGATGAACTTCTTCCGCGAGAACGAGACGGTCTACATGGTGATGAATTATCTGGAGGGCGGAGCCCTGCAGGATTTCATCATCACGGCACGCGACCTCAAGCAGCAAAAGGTGTTTCGCGAGTCCACCATCCGTTCGCTGTTCGACGAGATTCTGCGTGGGCTGCGCATCGTGCACCAGCACAAGATGCTGCACCTGGACATCAAGCCGGCCAATATTTTTATCACCGATGACAACAAGTCCGTGTTGATCGATTTCGGTGCGGCGCGTGAGGTCTTGAGCAAGGAGGGCAACTTCATTCGGCCGATGTACACCCCCGGCTTTGCGGCGCCCGATATGTACCGGCGTGATGCGTCCATGGGGCCATGGACCGACATCTACGCCATCGGTGCTTGCATTTACGCCTGCATGCAAGGCTATCCGCCGAATGAAGCCCCGCAGCGCCTTGAAAAAGACCGCATTGCCATCGCGCTGGCCCGCCTGCGCGGCGTGTACTCAGACAACCTGATCGAAGTGGTCGAGTGGTGCATGTCGCTGGATCCCTTGTCGCGGCCCCAGTCCGTCTTCGCTCTGCAAAAGGAGTTAAGCCGGGAGGGCGAACGCCGATATACCAAGTTGTCGGTGGGGGAAAAAGTGCGATTGCAGTTTGACACCATGGTCACGGATACCAAGAAAAACGTGAAAAACGCGACCGGCTTCGGTGCCAAGGCAAAATGAAATTTTCAGTCTTTCAGACCAGCCGGCGCGGGGGGCGCGAGAAAAACGAAGACCGCATGGGGTATTGCTACACGCGCGGCTCGGGCATCTTTCTGCTGGCTGACGGCATGGGTGGGCACCCGGAGGGCGAGGTTGCCGCACAACTGGCGTTGCAGGCCATGTCGGCGCTGTACCAGAAAACCGCCAAGCCCGACATCGCCGATGTGGCAACGTTTCTCAACGATGCGGTGATGGCGGCCCACCACCAGATTCTCAAGTACGCGACCGAAAAGGGCATGATAGATACGCCCCGGACCACCATCGTGGCGGCCTTGATGCAGGCGGGTTCTGCCAGCTGGGTGCACTGTGGCGATTCACGGCTTTACTTTGTGCGCGATGGCGAGCTGATCGCCCGCACCCGCGACCATTCTTACATCGAGCAGCGCAATGGCTCGGGCACCAACCCCCAATCGACTGCGGCAGTGAACCGCAACATTCTTTTCACCTGCCTGGGGTCGCCCACCAAACCGGTCTTTGACATCATCGGCCCGGTTCCGCTGCAGCAGGGCGACAAAATCCTGCTGTGCTCTGACGGTTTGTGGGGCAGCCTGCCCGATGTGGATATCGTCTACCAATTGGGCACCAAGCCCGTGGCGCAAGCCGTGCCGGACCTGGTGGAGCTGGCGCTGCAAAAAGGGGGGCCCCACAGCGACAACGTGACCGTGATTGCCTTTGAGTGGGAAACCCCGGACGAATTCGAGGAAACCCGCGCGTCCATTTCCACAGACGACATTCACGACGGCGTTTTTGCGTCCACCGTGCAGTCCGATTCGTTCAACCCCGACGAAGAAGACCTGGACGATGCCGCCATTGAGCGGTCCATCGCCGAGATCAACGAAGCCATCCGCCGCTCCGCCGCTCGCCGGGGCTGAAATTTTCCAAGAGACTTGTCAATGACTGAATTCGTCAGAAGCGGCAATCGCGCCGCAGACCAACTGCGCCCGGTTCGAATCACGCGTGGCTACACCGTGCATGCCGAAGGCTCGGTCCTCATTGAATTTGGTGCCACCAAAGTGCTGTGTACCGCGTCGGTTGAAGAAAAAGTGCCGCCCCACAAGCGTGGCAGCGGCGAAGGCTGGGTCACCGCAGAATACGGCATGCTGCCTCGTGCCACGCACACCCGCAGTGACCGTGAAGCGGCGCGCGGCAAGCAAAGCGGCCGCACGCAGGAGATACAGCGATTGATTGGCCGCTCCATGCGGGCGGTGTTTGACCTCAAGCTGTTGGGCGAGCGCACCATTCAGCTGGACTGCGACGTGATTCAGGCCGATGGCGGCACGCGCACTGCCAGTATCACGGGCGCCTTTGTGGCGGCTCAGGACGCGGTGAACAAACTGATCGCCCAGGGCAAGCTCAGCAAGTCGCCCATCATCGCGTTGGTGGCCGCCATCTCGGTCGGCATCGTGCAGGGCACACCCTTGCTGGACCTGGAGTACACAGAAGACTCTGCCTGCGACACCGACATGAATGTGGTGATGACCGGTGCGGGCCATTTTGTGGAAGTGCAGGGCACCGCTGAGGGCGCTGCCTTTTCCCGTCAAGAGATGAACAGCCTGCTGGCCCTCGCCGAAAAAGGCATTGGCGAGCTGATGGTGATGCAGCAACAGTCGCTGGCGACCACCTGAGTTGCTACTAAAATAGTAGCTGTCTAAGCATATATTTAAAGGGCTACAGCCCATTTTTACTCCTATTTCCCATGAAAATCGTTCTGGCGTCGAACAACCGGGGCAAACTGGCTGAACTGCATGCCATGTTCGCCCCGCTGGGGTTTGAGCTGATCAGCCAGGCCGAGCTGGGGGTTCCTGAAGCGCCCGAGCCCTACCGCAGCTTTGTCGAGAATGCGCTGGCCAAGGCGCGCAATGCGGCGCAGCACAGCGGCCTGCCTGCCCTGGCCGATGATGCAGGCCTGTGCGTGGATGCATTCGGTGGCCTGCCGGGGGTGGATACGGCCGACTACGCCACCCAGTTCGGTTACGAGAAGGGTGACGACAACAATGTGACGGCCTTGCTGGCGCAGATGCGCGGCATCAGCAACCGCCGCGCCGCCCTGGTCAACACCCTGGTGGCCGTGCGCAGCCCGCTGGACCCCGAGCCGCTGATCGCTGTGGGCCGGGCCGTGGGTGAAATTGCCCGCGAGCCCGTCGGCAGCAACGGCTTCGGCTTTGACCCGGTGATGTGGATTCCAGAGTTTGGCAAAACCTTTGCGCAGTTGCCGGTTGAAGTCAAAAATGCCAACAGCCACCGGGGTCGCGCTGCCCGTGCCATGGTCGAGTTGATGCGAAGTCACTGGCTGTGAATGACATCCAGCATTACATGCGACCGGGCACCCTGCAGTTGGCTGCCTTACCGCCGCTGTCGCTTTATGTGCACTTGCCGTGGTGCCTGAAAAAATGCCCCTACTGCGATTTCAATTCCCATGAAATGAACCCGGCGCAGATGCCGGATCAGCGCTATCTGGATGCGCTGGTGGCCGACCTGGAGGCCGCCTTGCCGCTGATCTGGGGCCGTACCATCCACAGCATCTTCATTGGCGGGGGCACGCCCAGCCTGTTTTCGCCGGAGGCGATTGACCGCTTGCTGGGTGACATTCGGGCGCGCCTGCGGCTGGAGCCTGATTGCGAGATCACGCTGGAGGCCAACCCCGGCACTTTCGAGAAAGACCGGTTTCGTGCCTACCGCAGCGCGGGCGTTACCCGGCTGTCAGTGGGCGTGCAAAGCTTCAACGATGCCCATCTGAAAGCCCTGGGGCGGGTGCATGACAGTGCCCAGGCCATGGCCGCCGTGGAAGAGGCTGCCAGCGCCTTTGCCACGTTCAACCTGGACATCATGTATGCGCTGCCGGGGCAGACGCTCCAGGGGCTGGCGCAAGACGTGCGCACGGCGCTGGCGTTCAGCCCGCCCCACATCTCGATCTACCACCTCACCATCGAGCCCAACACATTTTTTGCGAAATTCCCGCCTGTGGTGCCAGACGACGACATGAGCAGCGACATGCTTGACCTCATTACTGACATGACCGGTGCGGCAGACATGCACCGCTATGAAGTCTCGGCGTTTGCACGCGATGGCCACAAGTGCTCTCACAACCTCAACTACTGGCAGTTTGGCGACTACCTGGGCATTGGCGCGGGCGCACACAGCAAGCTGAGCTTTGCGCACCGCGTGGTGCGACAGGTGCGTTTTCGCGAGCCCCGCATGTACATGGAAAAGGCATTGGCCGGGCAGGCCATTGCTCAGGACACGGAAGTACCCCGCGCTGACTTGCCGTTTGAATTCATGCTCAATGCACTGCGGCTGAAGAATGGATTTGGTTTGGCCCAGTTTTCAGAGCGAACCGGTTTGCCCGTGTCTGCCATTGAGGCTGGCCTTGACGAGGCGCAGCGCAAAGGCTTGATTGACCGTGACCTGGCGCGCGTCCGGCCCACAGTACGCGGGTTTGACTTTTTGAACGACCTTCAGGCGTTGTTTTTACCGCCCGCCCGATGATCGTCCGCTGATTGCGGTTTGCTGCCGGTGGTTTCAGACCACGCTCAAGGGCGCCGGTTGGGTGCCGGCGAACAGGGAGGCATGTTCGCTGCACAGTGCGTCTGCGGCTTCAGGCCACAGGTCGCCGGGACGGGTGGCATCGTCAAAGTCAGCGGCAGTGCCAGTGGCGGTCGGCTGTGCACCTTCCTCAGGCTGTGTAT
Organism: Rhodoferax sp.; assembly: GCA_031411175.1. Classification (GTDB taxonomy): domain Bacteria; phylum Pseudomonadota; class Gammaproteobacteria; order Burkholderiales; family Burkholderiaceae_C; genus JANYCG01. The sequence goes on from JANOAP010000149.1 coordinate 6,219, forward strand.
CCATGAAATTCGGCGTCAAATGGTCTTCCATGGGTTTTCCCTTAAATGTGCCAACGGGCGTGGCTACTGTAGCCAAAAAATGAATGATGCGCCACTACCAAAACGGCGGAAACCACGGGTATTCACGCTGTAACAAAGCTGTAACGGCAGTGGCGCAT
>JANOAP010000150.1:0-6820 GCA_031411175.1 Rhodoferax sp.
GCCGTGGTGTAGAGCCGATCCTTCAACACGTCGAGGTAGAAAGCGCCCAGGTCTTCGGAGCAGAACACCTGCAGCTTGGCCACCACCGGGTGGAATTCGTAGACCTGGTAGTGCTGCAGAAAATCAGCCTGCACCTGCGCCGTGCGCGACACGGCCCAGCGGTCGATCTCCAGCATCTGATCAAGCGTCACGGCGTCGGTCTTGGGGTCGAAGTCCGACGTGTTGGCCAGCAGAAAGCGCAGCGTGTTGCGGATGCGGCGGTAGCCGTCGACCACACGCGCCAGTATCTTGTTGTCGCCCGCGATGTCGCCCGAGTAGTCGCTGGCGGCCACCCACAGGCGGATGATCTCGGCGCCCAGCTTCTGGTTCACCTCCTGCGGCTCGATGCCGTTGCCGAGCGACTTGCTCATCTTGCGGCCCTGGCTGTCGATCGTCATGCCGTGCGTGAGCAGGCCGCGGTAGGGCGCGCGGCCGTACATGGCGCAGCCGGTCAACAGGGAGCTGTGGAACCAGCCGCGGTGCTGGTCGTGGCCTTCGAGGTACAGGTCGGCCTCGGGGCCGGTGTTGTGCGCGTGCAGCCAGTGGCCTAGCGCATCCTTCTCGCCATGGCTGCCCTTGAGCACGGTGGTGTGCGTGGTGCCGGAGTCAAACCACACCTCAAGAATGTCGGTGCTCTTGTCGTAGTCGTTCCCCTCGTCACCCAGCACGTCGGTGGCCGACAGGCGGCTCCAGGCTTCCACGCCGCCTTTTTCCACAATGGCAGCGGCCTGGTCGATGATCTCCAGCGTGCGCGGATGCAGTTCGCCCGTGGCTTTGTGGGTGAAGAAGGGGATGTTTACACCCCAGTTGCGTTGGCGGCTGATGCACCAGTCGGGCCGGCCCGCGATCATGTCACGCAGGCGGGCCTGGCCGTTTGCGGGATAGAAGCGCGTGGCCTCGATGGCGGCCAACGCGGTCTGGCGCAGGCTCTGCGGGGCTTTGTCTTTTGTAAAAACCCCCTCACCCTCGTCCATGCGGATGAACCACTGGCTTGAGGCGCGGTAGATCACGGGCGTCTTGTGGCGCCAGCAGTGCGGGTAGCTGTGTTCAATGGTCTGGGTGGCAAACAGGCGGCCGGCGTCGCGAAGTGCGTCAATCACCACGGGCGCGGCCTTCCAGATGAACTGGCCGCCAAACAGGGGCAGGTCGGCGGCATAGACGCCGTTGCCCTGCACCGGGTTGAGCACGTCGTCGTAGGTAAAGCCGTTCTTGATGCAGCTGTTGAAGTCTTCCACGCCGTAGGCGGGGCTGGAGTGGACCAGGCCCGTGCCGTCGTCGGCCGTGGCGTAGTCGGCCAGGAAGACGGGGCTCTTGCGGTCGTAGCCCGCATGCACATGGGCCAGTGGGTGGGTGAAGTTGATCAGGCCCAGTTTCTCGCCTAGGCAGGTGGCGATGACCGTGCCTGTTAAAGCGTAGCGCTCCAGGCACTTGTCCACCAGCGTCTCAGCCAGTACCAGCAGGCCGCGTGGCGTCTCCACCAGCGCGTAGGTCAGGGCCGGGTTCAGGTTGAGCGCCTGATTGGCCGGGATGGTCCACGCGGTGGTGGTCCAGATGACGGCGAAGGCTTCCTTGTCGAGCCGGGGCAGGTTGAACGCCGCCGCCAGCTTGTCGGGCTCGGCGCACAGAAAGCCTACGTCCAGCGTCTGGCTCTTCTTGTCGGCGTATTCGATTTCAAATTCGGCCAACGAGGAGCCGCAGTCAAAACACCAGTAGGTGGGCTTGAGGCCTCGGTAGACAAAGCCGCGCTCGACCACGCGCTTCAGGGCGCGCAGCTCGTTGGCTTCGGTCACGAAGTCCATGGTGCGGTAAGGCTTGTCCCACTGGCCCAGCACGCCCAGGCGCTTGAAGTCGGCCATCTGGCCGGCGATCTGCTCGGTGGCAAAGGCGCGGCTCTTGGCTTGCACCTCGTCACGGGTCAGCTTGCGCCCATACAGTTTTTCGATCGCATTCTCGATCGGCAGGCCGTGGCAGTCCCAGCCGGGGATGTATTGCGCGTCAAAACCGGCCAACTGGCGCGCCTTGACGATCATGTCTTTCAAAATCTTGTTGACCGCGTGACCAATGTGGATCTGCCCGTTGGCATAGGGCGGGCCGTCATGCAGCACGAACTTCGGCGCGCCGTGGCGGGCGTCGCGCAGCTTCTTGTAAATGCCTTTTTCGTCCCACTCCTTGACCCAGCCCGGCTCGCGCTTGGGCAGGTCGCCGCGCATGGGGAAGGGGGTGTCGGGCAGGTTCAGGGTGCTGCGATAGTCAACTTTCGCAACTTTGGCAACTTCGGAAGTGGTTTCAACTTTTTCGGTCATGGCGAACTCGGGCAATCAAAAGGGGGAACCATGCGGGCTGATCTAAGGGCTGATCTGTGGCCAGGGCAACGCTCTGGCATCGGGCCCTGCAGGGCAAAAGGGGATGACGCGGGGCAAGGTGCGTCAGGCAAGCCCTGTCAAATTCGGGCTTCAGGACGGGTGTCTGGCCGCTCGTTGGCGCGTGCTGCCAGCCAGGCGCGTGCGTCATCGCAGTCTTTGGCAATGCCTTGGGTGAGGGCATCCAGACCGTCGTATTTGAGTTCGCCGTGCAGTTTGTGTAGCAGTTCCACGCGCACGATTTTACCGTATGCCTCTTCGCCGCCCAGGGACGCGGGCCAGTCCAGGCAATGGGTCTCCAGCAGCACGCGCCCGCCGTTCACGTCCGTGGGGTCCAGCGATGGGCGAATGCCCAGGTTGGCCACCCCTGCAAGGGGCTTGTCGTCGTCACCTTTGCCCAGGCCATACACCTGCACCACAAAAATGCCGCTGGCAGCAGGCTTCCAGTGGGAAAAGCGCAGATTCAGCGTTCTGAAACCCAGCTCGCGCCCCAGCTTGCGGCCATGCACCACGTGGCCGGAAATGCGGTAGGGGCGGCCCAGCAGCCGGGCGGCATCCAGCATGCGGCCTTCACCCAGGGCCTCGCGCACCGCCGAGCTGGAAACGCGTAAACCATGCACCTCATAGCTGTTCATGCGGGCTACATCAAAATCTGTTCCGTCAAGGCGCCCGTCGCCTGCCTTGTCCAGCATGGCGTAGTCGCCCGCCCGCCTGGCACCAAAGCGGAAATCGTCGCCCACCAGCACATATTTCGCACCCAGGCCGCCGACCAGCACGGCGTCAATAAAAGCCTGTGGGGGTTGAGACGCCAAAGCCGCGTTGAACGGCATCACCACGGTCTGATCTACACCGCAACGCGCGAGGTCAGTGAGCTTGTCGCGCAGGGTGCCAATGCGGGCGGGGGCCAGGTCGCGCTGGTGGGTGGCTTTGGCAAAGTAGTCGCGCGGATGGGGCTCGAACGTCAGCACGCAGCTCTGCACGCCGCGCTGTTGCGCCTCCGCACGCAGCAGCGCCAGCATGGCCTGGTGGCCGCGGTGCACGCCGTCAAAATTGCCGATGGTCATTGCACAGGCGGGTGCAATGCCGGGGTGCTTGAAGCCCCGAAATACTTTCATCTAAAACCTTCATGCAGACCCACGCGGATCGGCGTTCAATTGGTATCTTTTTGATAGCAATCCAGGCCACTTGGCAAAGCCCCCACAGCCGGACTGTCACGAAAACAGGTTATATTGTGTCTCAGCGGCAGGGCAGATTCGTTCGCCTGAATGCCGGAAGACTGTTTTCGTTCGTGTCGGTGGTTCATTTTTGTACCAGGAGGCGTGTTTTGAAGGTCTTGAAGCTGTCAGCCCAGGGGTTGCCCCAGTCGTGGATTTCGCTTGAACAGGCGGTGATTCATTACGCCTCGGACGAGGTGCGCTGGGAGTCCGGTGGTGAAGTCGCGGTGTTCCATGGCGGCCACAACGCCATCACGGGCGAGCAGTCCATCATCACCGTCAACAGCATCATCGGCACCAAGGGCGTGCCCAGCATCAACCCGTTCAACCTGCGCCCCAGCCTGACCAACAGCAAGCTGTTCATCCGTGACCGCAACGTCTGCGCCTACTGTGGCGACCATTTCCATGAGGAAGACCTGACGCGTGAGCACATCATCCCGTTTGCGCAAAACGGCATTGATGTGTGGATGAATGTGGTCACGGCCTGCCGCCCCTGCAACCACCGAAAAAGTCACCGCACGCCCGAGCAGGCCAACATGCCGCTGTTGTACGCGCCCTATGTGCCCAGCCTGTGGGAAGACTTCATCCTGCGCAACCGCCGCATCCTGGCGGACCAGATGGAGTTTTTGATGGCGCACGTGCCCAAGTCGTCGAGGCTGCTGGTTTAGCGGCGACCTGACCTTAAAGCCTTCACTAAAATGTACTCAACAAAGACTGAATGAGTAACGTCACCATGAACGCTGTCCTATCGCCCATCGTGTCAGAGTTCTCCACGCAAAGTCAGGCCGATAGCTACAAGGAGTGGCTGGACTTGAAACTGCAACGCGCCGAACAAAGTGCGGCTGACCAGCCCATGATTCCCCACGATCAGGCCATGGGGGAGATTCGAAATTTGCTGAAGGCCAGGAACCCGAACCAGCATGCTGATTGAGTGGAGCCAATCTGCTCTGGATGACTTGCGGGAGATTGTTGATTACATCAGTGAACGCAATTTTCAAGCGGCACTTGACCTGCAAGATCGCATCGAAGAATCAATAGAGCACTTGGCTGACCACCCCTATCTGTACAAACAAAGCCTTCGGCGCGTGGGCTGGCGCGAAGTGGTCGTTCATCCCAATTACATCGTGTTTTATCGCGTCTCTGCGAAGGTGGAGATTCTTGCGGTTGTCCATGCGCGGGAAGTGTTTCCCTAGCTTCGATCCGACCCCTATTCCCCTGCGCAGCGCATGCTCTCAGGCAAACACCCCAGCTGTGTCCTGCATGCGGTCTGACACCTCACCCAGGTGGTGCAGGGTGTCGCCAAAAGTCATTTCCATCTGGGTAAGGCGCTTGAAGTAGTGGCTCACGATGTATTCGTCGGTCACGCCAATGCCGCCATGAAGCTGGATGGCCTGCTGGCCCACAAAGCGCATGGAGTTGCCCAGCTGGTACTTGGCGCGGGCCATGGCTGCGCGGCGCTCGGGGGCGGGGGCATTGAGCTTGAGCGCGGCGTAGTAGCTCATGGAGCGGGCCAGTTCAAGTTGCATCTTCATGTCGGCCGCGCGGTGGCGCAGGGCCTGGAAGCTGCCAATCGTCACGCCGAACTGCTTGCGCGTGTTCAGGTACTCGGCCGTGATGGCCATGGTTTTGTCCATGACACCCACGGCCTCGGCACAGGTGGCCGCAATGCCGATGTCTATGGCGTGCTCCAGTGCGGTCAGGCCATCCAGCGTGATCAGGCTCGCTGAAGCGTCCTGGAAGGTCAGCTCGGCAGCCCGGCCACCGTCTTGCGTGCCATAGCCGTGTGCCGTGATGCCAGACGCTGTGCGGTCCACCAGAAACAGCGCCAGTTTTCCGTCAGCCATGGCGGGCACGATGAACGCGTCGGCTTTGTCGCCTGCAGGTACTACACTTTTTGTAGCGGTTAAAGCCCATCCACCAGGGGCTGGAGCCGCTTTTGCACTAAAAACGTCAAGCTTGTAGCGCGCCGCGCGTTCCTGGTAAGCCAGCACCACCAGGGCCTCGCCGCTGGCGATCTTGGGTAGCCAGGCTGACTTGACGGCATCAGGCGCATAGCCCGCCAGCACACCGCCTGCGATCAGGGTCTGCACAAAAGGCTCCAGCACAATGCCGCGCCCCAACTCTTCCATGACCACCATGCCTTCGACTGGGCCCATGCCCAACCCGCCATCGTCTTCGGGGATGTAAAGGCCGCCCAGGCCCAGCTCGGCAATCTCGGTATAGGCCTCACGCGAGAACCCGCCCGATTTGTCAATCGAATGGCGGCGCTCAAAGTTGTAGCCCTTGTCAACCCACTTGCGCACTGCATCGCGGAGTTGTTCCTGGTCGTCTGTGAAATCGAAATTCATGGTTAGTCCTTGCTGGGGTCTTAGCCGAGTACGGTTTGTGACACGATGTTGCGTTGCACTTCATTGCTGCCGCCGTAAATCGTGGTTTTGCGCATGTTGAAGTAGGTGGATGCCAGTGGCGCGCAATGGGCGGCACCCCCCGGGAAGGCTTGCAACCCGGCACTTGCCTGGTCACCTTGCCAGCCGGCTTCCATGGCCTCGCGGATCAGGGGAATGGCGTAAGGGCCAGCCGCCAGCATCATCAGCTCGCTGTAGCGCTGCTGGATTTCGCTGCCGCGTATTTTGAGCAAACCCGCCACGTCCAGCGAATTCTTGCCGGATTTTTCAGCGGACAGCACGCGCAGCACCATCATCTCCAGCGCGACCACATCCACATCCAGCTTGGCGATTTCGTCGCGGAAGCGGGTGTCGTTGTAAATGCCCTCGGCCTTGGCAATGCGTTTGAGGCGCTCCAGCTCGCGCTTGGTGCGGTTTACATCGGCAATGTTGGTGCGCTCATGGCTCAGCAGGTGCTTGGCGTAAGTCCAGCCCTTGTTTTCTTCGCCAATGAGGTTCTCTGCGGGCACCTCCACATTGTCAAACCAGACTTCGTTGACCTCAACGCTGCCGTCCAGCAAGCGGATGGGACGCACCGACACGCCAGGAGATTTCATATCGATCAGCAAAAAGCTGATGCCGGTTTGTGGCTTGCCCTCGTTACTGGTGCGCACGAGGCAAAAAATCCACTCGCCGTACTGGCCCAGTGTGGTCCAGGTCTTCTGGCCATTCACGATGAATTTGTCGCCCTGGCGCTCTGCCTTGGTCTTGACCGAGGCCAGGTCAGAGCCTGAACCGGGTTCGCTGTAGCCCTGGCTCCACC
>JANOAP010000151.1:0-2267 GCA_031411175.1 Rhodoferax sp.
GCAGGTTTCCATGAAGTCGCAATTGGTGGCCAACTGCTCGATGGGATAACCACGGTATAACAGTTCGCCCTTGTCACCATCAATGGAGGTGATGGCGGACTGGCACGCCGCAGTTGACAGAAAGCCCGGGTCGTAAGTGAACATCCCGGTCTGGGCGTACAGCTTGCGGATGTCGATGACATCCGGACCCACGTTGCCGTGGTAAACCGGCATCTCAACGCTGGGGCTGCCGTTGCTGAACGACAGGGTGGCTTTGTTATCGGCTAATTTCATTTTTATGACCTTTCAACGGGATTTCTCTCAACATACTTAAAACTTCACGCACATCAGCTTTGTCCAGATCTGCGTTGGTATCTACAAGTGTTTTCCGTGCCAGATGCAAGTCGAGCAAATCATTGTCACTTAGATCCATCAAAACGCTCAGTGCCTGCGATTGCCTCACCGTCAATGTCGACTCAAACCGATTGAAAAAACGCGCGATGAAAATATCGTTCTCAAGCAAGCCCCTGCGGCAACGCCATTTGAGTCGGCTTAACTCGCGCTCTCCAATCAACTCGTCCAGACTTTCAATCGTCACGTCAGTGTCCCCTGATGTCCTCAGACTGTCCTGAGCACCATCATCTCCTTGATCTTGCCAATGGCCTTGGTCGGGTTCAAACCCTTGGGGCACACATCCACACAGTTCATGATGGTGTGGCAGCGAAACAGCCGATATGGGTCTTCCAGGTTGTCCAGGCGCTCGGCGGTGGCTTCGTCTCTGGAATCAGCAATGAAGCGGTAGGCCTGCAGCAGACCGGCTGGGCCTACAAACTTGTCGGGGTTCCACCAGAAGCTGGGGCAGCTGGTGGAGCAGCTCGCGCACAAAATGCACTCGTACAAGCCATTGAGCTCGTCACGCTCCTCGGGGCTTTGCAGGCGCTCTTTCTCAGGCGGCACGTTGTCGTTGATCAGGTATGGCTTGATCGAGTTGTATTGTTTGAAGAACTGCGTCATGTCCACGATCAGGTCGCGAATGACCGGCAGGCCGGGCAGGGGCTTCAAGACGATGGTGCCGGTGAGCGTGCGCATATTGGTCAGACAGGCCAGACCGTTTTTGCCATTGATATTCATGGCGTCCGAGCCACACACCCCTTCGCGGCAGGAGCGACGGAACGAGATGGCCGGGTCAATCGCCTTGAGCTTCATCAGCGCATCAAGCAGCATGCGCTCGGTACCGTCAAGCTCTACCTCGATGGTCTGCATGTACGGCTTGGCATCGGTGTCGGGGTCGTAGCGGTAGATGGAGAAAGTGCGTTTGGTCATGTGGGGCTCTCGCTTTTTTTATAAAGTGCGTGATGCGTCAGAACGTGCGCGTCTTGAGTTCTACGCTGGCTACAGTGAGCGGCTTCATCTGCACCGGCTTGTAGCTCAGACGATTGCCTTCCTTGTGCCACAGCGTGTGTTTGTGCCACTCGGCATCGTTGCGGCCATTGGGATGAGCCGGGCTGTCGGCATAGTCGTCCACCGTATGGGCCCCCCGGCTTTCATGGCGGGCGGCGGCGGAGACGATGGTGGCCTCTGCGGCTTCAATCAAATTCTCGACTTCCAGAGCCTCAATACGCGCCGTGTTGAACACCCGGGACTTGTCCTTAAGCGTGATGTTTTTGACACGTTCGCGCAGGGCGGCAATTTTGGTCACGCCTTCGTCCATAGTGGCCTGGGTGCGGAACACACCGGCGTGTTGCTGCATGGCCGCGCGGATGTCGTTGGCCACATCCTGGGCGTATTCGCCGCTGCTGCTGTTGTCCAGGCGCTCCAGGCGGGCCAGCGTGGCATCAGCCGCACCGGCGGGCAGCGGTTTGTGGGTGACGTTTTTGTTGTTGAACTCGACAATGTGGTTGCCCGCAGCGCGGCCAAACACCAGTAGATCCAAGAGCGAGTTAGTGCCCAGGCGGTTGGCGCCGTGCACACTGACACAGGAGCACTCACCCACGGCATACAAACCGTTGACCACCACACTCTTGTTGTCCACATCCTGCGTGACCACCTGACCGTTGATATTGGTGGGGATACCGCCCATCTGGTAGTGGATGGTGGGAACTACAGGAATTGGCTCCTTGGTGATGTCCACGTTGGCAAAGTTGTGTCCAATCTCGAACACCGACGGCAGGCGCTTCATGATGGTGTCGGCACCCAGGTGCGTCATGTCGAGGTTGATGTAGTCCTTGTTGGGGCCACAGCCACGGCCTTCTTTGATCTCCTGGTCCATGCAACGCGACACGTAATCG
>JANOAP010000152.1:0-4050 GCA_031411175.1 Rhodoferax sp.
TCCACCACACTCTCGCCCTTGTTGACGACCTGGCCTTCGTGCACCAGGATGATCTTCTCTTTGGGCACGAGGTCTTCCCAGACTGAACCTTCCGGATCGGTGATCTGCAGGCGCACTTTGCCTTTGGTCTCCTTGCCGAACGACACGGTGCCGGTCATCTCAGCCAGCACGCCCTTGTCTTTGGGCGAACGGGCTTCAAACAACTCGGCAACACGCGGCAGACCGCCGGTGATGTCGCGGGTCTTCTGGCCTTCTACCGGAATGCGCGCCAGCACTTCGCCGGGGCCGACGTCCTGGCCGTCGCGCACCTGCACCAGCGAACCGATCGGGAAGCCGATCGTCACCGAGTGGTCGGTGCCGGGGATCTTCACCTCATGGCCGGTGGCGTCGATCAGTTTGACCTGCGGACGAACCACCTTGGCAGAGCCACGGCGTTTCGGATCAATCACCACCAGGGTGGACAGACCGGTCACCTCGTCCACCTGCTTGGCCACCGTCAGGCCTTCTTCGACGTTCTCGAAGTGAGCCTTGCCGGCGAACTCGGTGATGATGGGGCGTGTCAGCGGATCCCAGTTGGCCAGAATCGCGCCCGCCTTGACGGTCTGATCCACCTTGACGGTCAGAATGGCACCGTAAGGAACCTTGTGGCGCTCACGCTCACGGCCATGCTCGTCATGAATGACAATCTCGCCAGAGCGGGAAATCACCACCAGCTCTTTTTTGCCATTGGTCACATAGCGCATGGTGGCATTAAAGCCAATGCTGCCGTTGGACTTGGCTTCCACGCTGGACGCAATCGCCGCGCGCGATGCCGCACCACCAATGTGGAACGTGCGCATGGTCAGCTGGGTGCCGGGCTCGCCGATGGACTGCGCAGCAATCACACCGACCGCTTCGCCGCCGTTGACCAGGCCACCGCGGCCCAGGTCGCGACCATAGCATCGAGCGCAAATACCAAAGCGGGTTTCGCAGGTCAGCGCGGTGCGCACCTTGACTTCGTCCACGCCTTGAACTTCAAGCTCGTCGATCAGGTCTTCGTCCAGCATGGCGCCAGCCGGTGCCAACAGGGCACGGCTCTCAGGGTGCAACACATCATCGGCTGCCGTACGACCCAGAATGCGGTCGCGCAACGATTCAATGACTTCACCGCCTTCAACGATCGCGCGCATCAGGTAACCCGCGTGCGTGCCGCAGTCTTGCTCGGTCACCACCAGATCTTGTGTGACGTCCACCAGACGGCGGGTCAGGTAACCCGAGTTGGCGGTCTTCAGCGCCGTGTCGGCCAGACCTTTTCGTGCACCGTGAGTAGAGATGAAGTACTCCAGCACGTTCAGGCCTTCGCGGAAGTTCGCAGTGATGGGCGTCTCGATGATGGAGCCATCGGGCTTGGCCATCAGACCCCGCATACCGGCCACCTGGCGAATCTGCGCTGCAGAACCACGGGCACCAGAATCCGCCATCATGTAGATGGAGTTGAAGGATTCTTGTTGAACCTGCTTGCCATGGCGGTCGGTGACCATTTCTTTGGACAAACCGGCCATCATCACCTTGGAGACTTCATCACCTGACTTGCCCCAGATGTCCACCACCTTGTTGTAGCGCTCGCCAGCTGTCACCAGACCCGAGACATATTGCTGCTCGATTTCTTTGACCTCCTTCTGGGCACGGGCAATGATGGCGTGCTTCTCTTGCGGCACCAGCATGTCGTCGATGCAGATTGAAATACCGGCCTTGGTGGCCAGGCGGAAACCGGCTTGCAGCAACTTGTCTGCAAAAACGACAGTCTCTTTCAATCCGCACTTGCGGAAAGACACATTGATCAGCTTGGAGATTTCCTTCTTCTTCAACGCCTTGTTCAGGTTGGAGAAAGGCAAGCCCTTGGGCAGGATTTCGGACAGCAGTGCACGGCCTGCCGTGGTTTCCCACAGCTTGGTTGATGGCACAAACTCGCCGGTTTCCTTGTCTTTGGTGTACTCGGTCAGACGCACATTGATCCGGGCGTTGAGCTCGACTTCATTGGCATCAAACGCGCGTTGCACTTCGCCGGTGTCAGAGAAGATCAGGCCCTCACCTTTGCCGTTGATGCGTTCGCGAGTGGTGTAGTACAAGCCCAGCACCACGTCTTGTGACGGCACGATCGACGGTTCGCCGTTGGACGGGAACAGCACGTTGTTGGAGGCCAGCATCAACGTGCGGCACTCCATCTGTGCTTCCACCGACAAGGGCACGTGAACAGCCATCTGGTCACCGTCAAAGTCGGCATTGAACGCCGCGCAAACCAGCGGGTGCAGCTGAATGGCCTTGCCTTCAATCAGGATAGGCTCAAACGCCTGAATGCCCAAACGGTGCAGTGTGGGCGCACGGTTCAACATCACCGGGTGTTCTTTGATGACCTCTTCCAGAATGTCCCACACCACCGGTGTACCGGATTCAACTTCCTTCTTGGCCGCCTTGATGGTGGTGGCGATGCCCATGGCTTCCAGGCGCGAGAAGATGAAGGGCTTGAACAGCTCAAGTGCCATCAGCTTCGGCAGGCCGCACTGATGAAGTTTGAGCGTAGGGCCAACCACGATGACCGACCGGCCAGAGTAATCCACCCGCTTGCCCAACAAGTTCTGGCGGAAACGACCCGACTTGCCTTTGATCATGTCGGCCAGAGACTTGAGCGCACGTTTGTTGGCGCCGGTCATGGCTTTACCGCGACGGCCGTTGTCCAGCAACGAATCGACTGCTTCTTGCAGCATGCGTTTTTCGTTGCGGGCAATGATTTCGGGCGCTTTCAATTCCAGCAAACGGCGCAGACGGCTGTTGCGGTTGATCACGCGGCGATACAGGTCGTTCAGGTCGGAGGTCGCGAAGCGGCCACCGTCCAGCGGCACCAACGGACGCAGATCCGGTGGCAACACGGGCAGCACTTCCAGCACCATCCACTCGGGTTTGATACCGGACTTCTTGAAGGCTTCCAGCACCTTGAGGCGCTTGGCGTTCTTCTTGATCTTGAGCTCGGAGCCCGTCAGGTCATTGCGAAGCTTCTCGATAGAACCGTCAATGTCAATGGCCTGCAGCAGGTCCTTGATGCCTTCCGCGCCCATTTTGGCCTGGAACTCGTCACCGTATTCCTTGAATTTGGCGTCGAAGTCGTCCTCGGTCATGATGCTGAATTTTTTCAGCGGGGTCATGCCAGGGTCGGTCACCACATAGGCTTCAAAGTACAGCACGCGTTCGATATCACGCAGTGTCATGTCGAGCACCAGGCCCAGACGTGACGGCAGTGACTTCAGGAACCAGATGTGCGCGCAAGGTGCCGCCAGGTCAATGTGGCCCATGCGGTCACGGCGAACCTTGGTCTGCGTGACTTCAACGCCGCACTTTTCGCAAATGACACCACGGTGCTTGAGGCGCTTGTATTTGCCGCAAAGGCATTCGTAGTCTTTGATGGGGCCAAAGATCTTGGCGCAGAAAAGACCATCACGCTCTGGTTTGAAAGTGCGGTAGTTGATGGTTTCAGGCTTCTTGACTTCACCGAAAGACCACGAACGGATCTTCTCTGGCGAGGCCATGCCGATCTTGATGGCATCGAAATGCTCATCCGGCGTGAATTGCTTGAACAGGTCGAGTAGTGATTTCATGTTTTAAATCCTTTTCGTTTCTCGTTTTAGCAATTAACCGCGCTCAAGTTCCATGTCGATCCCGAGGGAGCGAATTTCCTTGACCAGCACGTTGAACGACTCCGGCATGCCGGCTTCAATCGCGTGCTCGCCTTTGACGATGTTTTCGTACACCTTGGTACGACCCTGCACGTCGTCCGACTTGACCGTCAGCATTTCCTGCAAGGTATAAGCCGCGCCGTAGGCTTCGAGCGCCCAGACCTCCATCTCGCCGAAACGCTGTCCGCCGAACTGCGCCTTGCCGCCCAGCGGTTGCTGCGTGACCAGGCTGTAAGGACCGGTGGAGCGGGCGTGCATCTTGTCGTCCACCAGATGGTGGAGCTTGAGCACGTGCATGTACCCCACCGTGGTGGGGCGCTCGAAGGCGTCGCCACTGCGGCCA
>JANOAP010000153.1:0-2112 GCA_031411175.1 Rhodoferax sp.
AGCGATGGGTATTCGCCACGGTGATCCCGCACCATGCGTACTGCGCGTTCGCGAACTTCGGGGGAAAAACGATTTGATTTCTTGCTCATGACTCCATCTTCTCAAAGTGTGGAGCCTCCTCAAATTCCGGGGCGATTCAGACCGACAGAGTCGCGCATGTTTGAGCGCAGCGAGTTTGCGCGACGGCCCTGATGGCGAGTACTGGAGATGGTCGCCCGAAGGGCCTGCGACACCTAAGCCCTGGCGGCGTTGGGGTGGGTCAGGCGGTCTCCGCAGAAGGCGCGGCCTAAATGACGGCCTTCAAGAAAGAGACAGGCATCCAATCGCCCTGTAGCCCGTGCGCAGCAGGCACAAGCAGCTACAAAACAAGTAGCAAAATCAAACCACCGTCACACTCGCACCAACCCCCTTGGGCGCAATAACGCCAATCTCGAACACGCTTTCCCCCAGCGAGCGCAAGGTGGCGGCGCAGGCAACAGCGCTGGCGGAGTCAATCACCACCACCATACCAATGCCATTGTTGAACGTGCGGTTCATCTCGATGTCGTCAATGCCGGCGGTCTTTTGCAGCCAGGCAAACAGCTCGGTTTTTGGCCAGCTATCCTTGACCAAATGCGCGGCCATGCCGTCGGGCAGCACGCGGGGGATGTTCTCCAGCAGGCCACCGCCGGTGATGTGGGCCAACGCTTTGATGGGATGTGCGGCCAGCGCAGCCAGCACGTTCTTCACATACAGGCGGGTGGGCTCCATCAGCGCTTGCTTGAACGGCTTGCCGTCCAGCGTGGCTGGAGCCGAAGCGCCCGCCCGTTCAATGCATTTGCGCACCAGGCTAAACCCATTGGAATGCACCCCGCTGCTGGCCAGGCCCAGCACCACGTCACCGGGCTTCACGCTGGCACCGGTCAATATCTTTGATTTCTCCACCGCACCCACGGCAAAACCGGCCAAGTCGTACTCTCCAGACGGATACATGCCGGGCATTTCAGCCGTTTCGCCACCAATCAGCGCACAGCCACTCAGCTCGCAGCCTTTGGCAATGCCACCGATCACGGCGGCGGCGGTGTCCACGTCGAGTTTGCCGCAGGCGAAGTAGTCCAGAAAGAACAGCGGCTCGGCGCCCTGCACCAGCACGTCGTTGACACTCATGGCCACCAGGTCAATGCCCACGGTGTCGTGCATGTTCCATTCGAATGCCAGCTTCAGCTTGGTGCCCACGCCGTCGGTGCCGCTCACCAACACGGGTTCTTTGTAGCGCTTGGGCACTTCAAACAGCGCGCCAAAGCCGCCAATACCAGCCAGCACACCTTCGCGCATGGTTTTCTTGGCCAGCGGCTTGATGCGCTCCACCAGGGCATCGCCCGCATCAATGTCGACACCGGCGTCTTTGTAGGAGAGGGGCGTGGTGGAAGCAGCGGGGTTTGTCATGAAAAGGGCCAGAAAATGCAATAAAGGGGGCGCCAGCGAGCCACTGAAGCGCAAGATAAGGAGTTGGGCGCGGGTCTGCACACCAGACCCCGATAGAATTTGCCCAGATTTTAAGCGTTAGCCCATCCCCATTTCCTGAATGCAACTCACCTCCACCCAAAAACGAGCCCTGGCATGGGCGGTCATCGCTGCCCTGGCCGTTTTGGCGCTATGGCTTCTGGGGCCTGTGCTGACGCCTTTCGTCGTTGCCGCCGTGCTGGCGTACGCGCTCACGCCGCTGGTCAACCGGTTGGACCACTTGGGGCGGGGCCGCATGCCGCGGGTCGTTGCGGTGGTGCTGGTCGAAATTCTGTTTGTGGTGGCCTTGCTAAGCCTGGTCTTGCTCATCGTGCCCATCATGGCCAAGGAGGCTCCCCTGATGCGTGAGCAGTTGCCGCTGCTGGCTGACAAGTTCAATGCCTGGCTGTCGCCTTTGCTGGCCCAGTACGGTGTGAAGGTATCGCTGGACGTGAACAGCATCAAGGCCTTTGTGCTGAAGTACCTCAACGCGAATTTTGAAGACGCCTTTGGCTCGCTGATGTCATCGCTCAAGCTCGGCGGCAGCGTTGCGCTAACCCTGATTGGCAACGGTGTGCTGATTCCGGTAGCGCTGTTTTACCTGCTGATGGATTGGGACAAGTTTGTGGA
>JANOAP010000154.1:0-6640 GCA_031411175.1 Rhodoferax sp.
GAAAAAAGCATGGCCGCCTACCGCGCCCTAGTGTATGAGACCCCCGGTTTCACCGAGTTTTTCTTTGACTCCCCGCCTATCCGCGAGATTGCCCAGCTCAATATCGGCTCGCGCCCCGCCGCGCGCAAAGCCCTGCAAAAGATTGAAGACCTGCGCGCTATTCCCTGGGGTTTCAGCTGGGGCCAGTGCCGTTTGACACTGCCTGGCTGGTATGGCTTTGGCTCGGCCGTGGAGGCCTTGCTGCAGGGTGACAAGGACCAGCTGGCGCTATTGCAAAAGATGTACCGCCAGTGGCCATTCTTCAAGACTCTGCTCTCCAACATGGACATGGTCATGGCCAAGAGCGACCTGGCGCTGGCCTCACGCTATGCCGAGCTGGTGAATGACGCGCGGCTGCGAAAGAGAATCTTCACCGCGATTGAAGCCGAGTGGCACCGCACCGCAGATGCGCTGGCGATGATCACAGGGGAGAAGCATCGCCTGGCCAACAATGCCGCGCTGCAACGCTCCATACGCCACCGGTTCCCCTACATTGACCCGCTGCATCATCTGCAGGTGGAGCTGGTGCGGCGCTACCGCGAAGGCAAGGCCGACGAGCGTGTGCAGCGGGGGATTCACATCTCGATCAACGGGATTGCGGCGGGGTTGCGGAATACGGGGTGAGGGCTTTGAGGGATGACCGAACAGCCGTCGCAAAGCCCGACACCACGAGAATACACATCAGAAACCATGACAGTCGGCGTTGGATACAAGGTCCCGAACAGAACGATCACCAATGCGCCCAAGCATATCTTTTCATTTGAGAGTAAGCCAGACGCTACGTCCCCATTAACAAAGCCCGTTCACCACAAAGCGAGCTTTGCAAGCGCCTCCATGCCAAAGTTGAAATCAAGGCCAGCACTTCATCCTGTCAGTTGCTGCAAGCTGGTCTGGATCAGTCGCAGCGCAGGCAGCTTGACCGTACTTTTAAGTGTGATGAACACGGCGTAGTCGGCCTGGAACGGATACATCAAACTCAGCTTGCGCACCTTGCCAAGCCCGGCATAGTAGTCCACGGCGCTCCGGGGTGCGATCGTGAGCAGGTCGCTTTCGGCGACCGTCGCCAAGCTGGTGTGGAAGGACGGAGTTTCGATATGCGGCTGCGGTGGCGACAGGCCCAAGCTCACGAAGGCCGCATCGAAAACCTTTCGGGTATAGGTGGTGCGAGGGGGAAGAGCCCAGATCTGATCTCTCAACCTGGGCAGGCCCAGTTTGCGAGTGCGGACGAGCGGGTTATTGCGTCCACAAGCAACCTCGAAGCGCTCGTCCGTCAGCGGCACGATGTCGAATTCTTCTCCATCTCCATGCGCACCGTTGGTCTCCACGCGGCCAATGACGCAATCAATTTGGCCTTTGCGCAACATGGCCAATACGCTGGATACCGAGCCGTCGATCAGTTGCAGGCGAGGCAACTGACTTTTGACAGACAAAGCGCCAACCAGGCGGGGCACCAGCGAAACGCCGGCCAGCGGCAACATGCCGATGCGCACCAGTGGCAGCTCGCCCTGCGACGCAAGCGCCTGGCCCAGCGCGTCCAGCGCGCCGGTGGCGATGCGCAGCCTTTCCAGCGCGCGTTCACCGGCACCTGACAGGGCACCGCCACGCGTGGTCCTGTTCACCAGCGTACGGCCAAAAGCGAGTTCGAGTTCCTGCAGCATCTTGGTCGCACTGGGCTGGCTAATGTGCAACGCATTGGCGGCCGCCGTGAGTGAACCTGCGTTCGCCACCAGTTCCAGCAGTTTCAGATGGCGCACCCGCAACCGGTCAAGCCGATTTACCGAAATGCGGTTCGCCACCGACGTCTGCGTTGCTTGCCCAGTCATACGATTTTGGAATGAGTGAATTCAAAATCAATAGTTTACAGACAAGAGTGCCAACAGCACAATGCACTGTTGCCGATGCACGGCATCCTGCGGCGCGTTTTCCATAACATGAAGGAGACTCCGATGCGATCAGCCCTTGCCTCTATTGCTGCGGTGCGGAACGCCACCCCCTTGTCCAAAGCGTGTCGCCATCTGCTGCTCGGCTTGGCCCTGCTGGGGGTGGGGACTGCAGGTGCCCAGACACCATCCGCTGCGGCCTATCCCAATAGGCCGGTACGGATGGTAGTGAGTTATGCGGCTGGCAATGTCACCGATCTGCTGGCGCGCATCGTCGCCGAGAGACTGGCTACCAAATGGGGCCAATCGGTGACTGTCGATAACCGGCCCGGCCAGGGTGGAAGTCTGGGTGCGCAGCTTGCGGCCAAGACGCCCGCCGATGGCTACACCTTGCTGTTTTCAGCTATGGCGGCAATGGCCATCAACCCCCATGTCTACACCAATGTGGGGTACGACATCAACAAAGATTTCGCACCAATCGTCAGCGTCGCATTTCCAAGCTTTGTCATGGTGGTGGATCCATCTCTCAAGATCAACAATTTCAAGGCGTTGGTGGAGTACAGCAAGGCTAATCCGACGGCTTTGAACTACGGTACAGCTGGAAACGGCACAGTGCCGCACCTGAACATGGAGATGCTGAAACTTCAGACCGGGCTGATCGCACAACACGTGCCCTACAAGTCGGCAGCCGCAGTGACCACGGACCTGATCGCCGGTCGCGTGCAAATCCAGCAGGAGTCAATGTCGGTCGTATTGCCGCATATCAAGTCCAACCGTTTGACGCCTATTGCGGCTGGTACAGCCAAACGCCTAGCGATATTGCCCGACACGCCCGCGCTCGCCGAGGCGGTGCCCGGTTTCACTGCGGTAGTGCCCTGGCTCGGCATATTGGCGCCAGCGGGCACGCCCCCGGTCATCGTCAACAAAATTTATCAAGACGTCCAAGCTATTCTGCAGCAGCCCGATGTGCAGGAAAAGTTTGCCGCCAATGGTCTGATTCCCACAGGTGAAGGTCCAGAGGCTTTCGCGAAGCAGATGGTTCATGACTACGAACGCCTGGGAAAACTCGTCAAACAGTTGGCCTTGAAGGTGGAATGAGCATGTTACCCACCTCTACAGCAACAGACCGGCCCCGCCCACTCGCGGGCATCCGCATCCTCGATCTCACAACCGTATTGGCCGGCCCCTATTGCACCTACCAGCTCGCCTTGCTTGGGGCTGACGTCACCAAGCTTGAACGGCCCGGGCAGGGTGATTGGGCGCGCAGCGGTGCGCCGGTGACTGGTATTCCGGAGTTTTCGGCACAGTTTGTGGCCCAGAATGCGGCCAAAAAATCGGTTACGCTGGATTTGCAGACGGACGAGGGGCGCGCAATTGCGCTGCGCCTGATTGCGCAGGCCGATGTGGTTGTGGAAAACTTTTCTGCCGGCGTGGCTGACCGGCTCGGAATTGGATACGCGGCGGCGCGCGAGCAACGCGCCGACATCGTTTATTGTGCGATTTCGGGCTACGGACAGGACGGCCCGATGAGCCGCCGCCCCGCCTATGACCATGTGGTACAGGCCGCATCCGGAATCACTCTGCTGACAGGTACTCCCGAGACGGTACCGAACCGCATCGGACCGCCGTTGTTGGATTACCTGGCGGGAATCTATGGCGGATTCGCGGTGCTGGCGGCGCTGCGCGAGCGCGACCGCACCGGTCAGGCGCAGATGGTCGACGTGGCCATGCTGGATGCCGCCATAGTGGCCATGGCTTCCACCGTTTCTGCCCTGACGAACAGTGGCATCGAACCCAAGCCCAACGGCAATACCGCCGCCAGTGGCAGCCCTGCCTCGGGCATCTTTGAAACCCGTGACGGACTGCTATCCTTGACTGCCAACCAAGAGGTGCAATTGGTGCGCCTGTGCCGCGTGTTGGAGGTTGACGCGCTGCTACAGGACGCCCGTTTTGCAACCCATGCACTTCGACTCGCCAACGCCCATGAATTCCGGGCATTGCTCACAGCCGCCATGCGTAAGCGCAGTGCCAGCGAATGGGAAGAGCTGCTGTCGGCCTCTCATGTACCCGCCACCCGGGTGCGCACTTTGAGAGAAGTCATGGCCGAGCCCCAAATTGCTCAACGCGAACTGCGTCAGCAGGTGGTCGACCCGGTGACGGGGCGTACGATTGCAGTGCCTTCAATCGGCTTCAAGTGGAACCAGCGCAGTCTCGGGCCCGAGTCGGCCCCACCAAGACTGGGGCAACATACCGCCGAAGTGCTGGCAGGCCTGGGTATGAACGAGGCGCAGATTCAGGCACTTCGCGACGCGCGCGTGGTCTGAAACCTCCTTGTAATGCCAAAAATGCCAAGCTCAACATCAACCTTCCACCTAAAACATGTGCGGCGCGGCATCCACATCTCGATCAACGGGATTGCTGCGGAGTTGCGGAATACGGGTTGAGCTAAAACGTATACGGCCCGCCCTTTTTAAGCGCCCGCTTGTAAGCCGGCCGGGCATGAATGCGTTTGAGCCAGGCCATTAAGTGGGGGCGTGAATCGTTCAGCCCGGCACGGGCCTCAGCCGCCTCCAGGGCGAAGCTCATCTGGATATCTGCCCCCGTGAATTCCTTGCCGGCGAACCAGGTGGACTTGCCCAGCTCGGCTTCCATATAGTCCAGATGGGTCTTGATCTGCGGGTTGATAAAAGCCTTCTTGACCTTGCCCGAAATGGCTCTGGCGATGGGCTTCACAAAGAAGGGCATGGGTGCTTTTTCAACTTCGTCAAACACCAGCTTCATCAGCAGCGGCGGCATGGCCGAGCCTTCGGCGTAGTGCAGCCAATAGGTGTAGCGCAGCACCTCAGGCGTGCCCGCGTCCGGCTTCAGGCTTCCCTTGCCATACCGGTCAACCAGGTATTCCACAATCGCACCGGATTCTGCAATGGTCAGGTCACCATCGGTGATGACGGGCGACTTGCCCAGCGGATGCACGGCGCGTAACTCGGGCGGTGCCAGCATGGTTTTGGCGTCGCGCTGGTAGTGCTTGATTTCGTAGGAGACGCCAAGCTCCTCCAGCAGCCAGAGCACACGTTGCGACCGCGAGTTGTTCAGATGGTGAACAATGATCATGAGAATTTCCTTTTTCTTGTTTAACTAACGATGGCCTCACGCACAGCCGCCACCTGGCGTCGGGACACAAACAGCAATTCATCGACACCATCCAGACGCACGGCCCAGCCCTCGCCCTCTTCCGGGTCCACATGCTTTTGCAATGCGCGCACGGCCCGCCGCGCAATCAGGGCGTTGCGGTGGATGCGCATGAATTGGGCTTTGTATTTGTCTTCCAGCTCGCTGAGCGAGCCGTCCAGAATGTAGCTTTTGTCGGCCGTGCGCACCGTGACGTATTTCAGCTCGGCCTTGAGGTACAGCACCTCGGCCAGTGGCACGCGCAAGGTGCGGCCCCGCTCCTGAATAATCAGCACTTCCAGGGGTAAATCGGTCTCTGGGCCCCGCTGAATATGCTTGAGACGCTCCACTTTTTGTAGCGCTACCTGCAACCGCTCCAGCCGCACGGGTTTGGTGAGGTAGTCCGCGGCCTCCAGCTCAAAGGCCTGCACGGCGTGTTCGGCATGGGCCGTGATGAACACCACGGCCGGGGCGTTGGGCAGGGTGCGCAGCGTCTGCGCCAGCGTCAGGCCGTCGGCACCGGGCATGTGAATGTCCAGCAAGGCCACGTCAAAGCTGTGCCTGCGCAGGAGCTCAATGGCCTGGGTGGCGTTGGCGGCCTCGCCGTCCAGGCTCACGTTGGGGGCGGTGCAGTCACCCAGCAGGGTGCGCATGCGCGAGCGGGCCAGGGCCTCGTCGTCAACGACCAGCACTTTCAATGTCATGGACAGACCCCTTCGGTATGCATTAACAAGACCCCTTCGGTAGTCATATCGGCACCTCAATGCGCACCTGGTACACGCCATCTTTCAGCACAGACCGAAACTGGCCCTGCACATCATGCAGCAGGCGCAGCCGGTCGCGCACGTTGTCCAGCGCCACGCCATGGCCCTCCTCGCCCTGCCCGCTCGGCACGGTGTTGGTGACCTTGATCACCACATTGGAACCCCGCCGCTGGGTGGAGATGCGCACGCGCGCGCCGGTGTCACTGGGCTCCACGCCGTGGCGCACCGCGTTTTCGACCAATGGCTGCAAGAGCAGCGGCGGCAACCTGGCTAAATTGGCACTGGGGTCAAGCACCCATTCCAGTTGAAGCCGGTCGCCAAACCGCACCTGCTCTATCGCCAGATAGCGCTGGGCCAGGGCGATCTCATCGGCCAGCGTGACAGACTCACCCTGGTCAATCAGGGCATGGCGGAAAAGGTCGCTCAAATCCTCCAGCAGCGCCTCGGCCTTGGCAGGTTCAGCGCGCACCAAGGCGATGGCACTGTTGAGCGTATTGAACAGAAAATGAGGGCGGATGCGTGACTGCAGTTCGGTCAAGCGCGCAGTCGTCGCGGCTGGTGTGGTGCCCTTGGCACGCAACACCAACGCCGCCACCAGCACTGCGGCCAGCAATGCGCCTGAAAAGGCACAGGCCACCCAGGGTGCAGCATCCAGCAGGCCCACCAGTGCGAGCACGCCGCAGCCGTACAAACCAGCCAACGCACCAATGAGCACGCCCGCCACATACTGCGCCGCCGCAGGCAAGCGCGACAGCAGCGTCTTCAGGCTGCATGCCACGATCAGCCAGA
>JANOAP010000155.1:0-4020 GCA_031411175.1 Rhodoferax sp.
TCAGAAAACCGCCACGAAGTGCGCCCGGTTCTAAGATCAAGACTGATATTGAACTAGTCGCCAAAAGACCGGTGATGCCGGGTCGCATTGAGTTGAGTGGTTTCTGAGGGGCGCCAATTGACCGCGAAACCGGACGTTCCACTGGATTCCTTATTGACCGTGGTGAAATTATTCGACTCCTGCCCGCCAGTCAATGTCAACCGGAGTTGGGGCGTGACCGTATAAATCAGCGAACCCGTGACACTGTTTGACTCCGTCGAGCGCCCTATGCCGCTGTATCCGATGTTTTGGCGCGTGGCCGCAATTGACCACGCAAACGGTGCAGATGAACCCGTGGATTGCAACTGGAGTTGCGCGTCAGTCGTGGTGACATCAGACACTTGGGCCGATTGGCTGCGGTTGGTTGAAATGCTGTAGCGAAGCGTGTAGTTTGCGAACCCGCCCAACTGCCCCCGCAGATGAGGCGAAAGACGCAGGTTAGTGGACTCAGTGAGGTTTGCGTTAACGGCACTGTTGCCAACCGATTGCGTTCCCAGCGCCGAAATCGCTTGCTGGGATATCGTGCCACTGAAATCCAGGTAAGCCCGGTTATCAATGGCCTCAATGGACCCAAACGTGTTCAACGCATTTTGGGAGGTTCTCCCAGAGGAATTCTGGGCATAGAAAGACTCATGCCTTGAATAGTCAAAATAGCCCTTGACCCGACTGCTCTCCCCCGAAATGCGGATACCGGGGTTAAAGTCCGTGGTCTGCTCAGACTGCTTGTTCACTGACGACAACCGTATGTTGTCTGTCAGCGTTTCGGTCACCGAAATCCTGGGAACGATAGCGATCGCCCGCCTGGAACCACCCGCACTTGACAATTCCTGCCCTCCCTCGGTCTGGGCGCCGGCTTGAGACACTGCCGCAGCCAGCACGCACCCGACCGCAGCCAACCCAACTTGCCTGGAAGATTTTTGTGTTGAAGAACGCAGCAAGGGCGACATCACTGGTTATCGCCAATCACTCTAAATGTTGCTGTTGCCCGTAGCCGTATCCATAGCCGTAGCCATATCCACCCTTGGCTGCGGCCCGCGCCTGGTTCAAGACCAATAATTTGACGGGGCAAGACTCGATCGTCGACAGTGCATGCTGCACATCCGCTTGCAGGGTGCTCTCTGCACGCACCACCATCACAATCTGCCCCATGTGTGTCGCCAGCACCCGTGACTCGGTCGTCAGGAGAAGAGGCGGTGAGTCAAAAATGATAATGCGATCCGGGTATCGACGGGCAACGCCTTCAAGTAGCTTGATCATGGCATCACTGGCCAAAAGCTCGGTGGCACGCTCATGTGGCGTCCCGCTTGGCAAAATGCTGAGCTTGTCGATATTGGTCTTCAAAAGAACGCTGGACATGTCCAATGACTCATCTAGCACCAAATCGAGCAAACCGGGCCCAGGTGGCAACCCCAGAACGCGCAGCACCGACGGGCGCGCTACGTCGGCATCCACCAGCATGACGGTGTTGTCCAGTTCCGTGGCAATGCTCAGCGCCAGATTGATGGCCGTAAAGCTCTTGCCCTCTCCGGCCAACGCACTGGTCACCATGATTAAATTGCCACTGGCGATCACGGACGCGCCCTTGCCCATTGCATTGGCGATCAGTGGCCGTTTGATCACCCTGAACTGATCTGCAATTTGCGACCGCGGTGCATTGGGGCTGACGATGCCAGCCGATGCCAGCGCATCCAGGTCAATTTCCACCCGCCGCGAGGTGATAGCCGGAGCCGCCTCAGCTGCCACGACTGGGCGTGATGATTTGTCCGGCTCTGGTGGGACGGTCTTGGGCGCGACCAGTGGAATATCGGCTCCGGCCCGGCGAAGTTGCTCCAGGCGCTGCGTAGCCTGCTCAATCAAGCTGCTCATATTTGCTTCATCCCAAACGCCCGGAAACGTACGCAAGTGCGACAACACCGATGATGAAAACGCCCACAAGACTGCTTGAAGCCGCAACAAACCGCCTTAAATCAGATTTTTCTTTTTGGCGCGTTGAATCGCTCACCACCAAGGTGACCACACCCAGCAATGGCAAGCCTACCAAGTCGCGCAAAGCCCGTGCATCGAAAAACACGGCACGAAGCTGACTGGCCACAAACGCGGTAGCCGCCCCGGCACCTATCGAGACAATCAAGGCAAGCACCATGAGCAAAAGCCGGTTGGGTGCTACAGGTTGCGGCGAAACCCTTGGCGGGTCGATCAAGCGAAAATCTGCGACGCCGGAGGCACCCTCAAGATCACCCGATAGAGAAGCGGACTCTCGCCGCGCAACCAGATCCTCATAGTTCTTTTTGTTGATGGCGTAGTCACGATTCAGCTGCGAAAATTCGGCCTCGATTTGTGGCGCAGTTTTCATCATCTCGCGGGCACGATTAAAACGCGCATCGTATTCCCCTACTCTGGCACGCAATGAAGCAACCTGCACTTCGGCCATGGCGGACAAGCGGTTCAACTCCTGCGACGCCAGACTGGCACCGCCGCCGCCGCCCGTGGAGACCGGGTTCGCCATGGCGATTTTGCGCAGCTCCAAAACCTCTTTGCGCTTCTGCTCTTCCAGATCTTTCAGCAACTTGCGTACGCCAACGACGTCGGGGTGCTGGTCGGTAAAGCGCTGAAGGAGCCCATCAAGATTGCGCTTCTGCGCATCAATCCGCGAATCAATTTCGGGCGTGGCAACCGACATGGCCGACTCTTGCAACAGGCTACGCGAAGTGATGCTCGCGGTTTGCGACTTTTCGGCATCCAGCTGTTTCTTGGCGGCATCGCGTGCGTTTTCAGCCTCGCGCAGCTCCAGCCGCGCCTGGTTCAACTGGTTGCTGATTTCACCCAAGCGGGACGACATGTCTTTGCCATCTGCCGTTTGAAGCTCCATATTGCGAAGCTTGAACTCTTTCAGCCGACCTTCGGCCTCCTCCAGTTTGGCGACGTATGACTTGATCTGTTCGTCGATGAATTTTTTGGCTGTATCGGAGTCTTTTCGTGTGTCACCGAGACTGGATTCAACGAAGATTGAAACCAGGGATTGCACAACCCGCTTGGCTTTTTCGGGGTTGGGGTCCCGAAACCCCAGTGTGTAGAGATTGTCCCGCCCCGTATTTTTGATTTCAAGGCCTTTGGTGACACCCTCAATCAAGGCCTCTTGGGCATCTTTGGACTTCGCACCCAAATCCAGATCCGCCATGCGAATGAGCTTCTCGACATTGGGCCGACTGATCAAGGTGCGGCTCAACATGGCCACCTGCTGCTCCACGTTAGGCTGCACAGCCAGGCCGGACATTAGCGGCTTCAAGATGGACTGGGTATCTACATAAATCCGGGCACTGGCCTCGTACTTGTCAGGCACCCACAGCACCACAGCAGCACCAATAGCCCCAACGACCCAAGCCACCAGCAGACCCGGCCAGCGATGCTTCCAGACGCCTCGGGCAATCGTCTGTAGTTGTCCAATCAGCTCATCCATCTTGGGCTAACCCGGACTAAAACCAGCCCTGGGGGATGATCAGCACGTCACCCGGCTTCATCTCTACATTGGCAGAGATATCGCCCCGCTTGATCAAGTCTTTGATACGCACCGAATAGCGCTTGTCGCCCTCGGAAGCGCGAAAGATGGACGCCGCGTTGCCGTCCGCAAAATCAGTCAACCCGCCCACCGCAATCATCACGTCAAGCAAAGTCATTTTTTGCTTGTAGGGCAAAAACTGGGGCTTCGCAGCCTGGCCGATCACCCGGATTTGCTCACTATACGGACCGACAAAACTGGTGACGATGACGGTAACGACCGGATCGCGTACGTACTTGGCCAACGCTTTTTCTACATCTCGGGCAATCTCAACCGATGTCTTGCCTTGCACCACCAACTCATCCACCAACGGTGTTGTTAATTTGCCATCTGGGCGCACAGGCACGGACATGGAAAGCTCCGGGTTACGCCACACAATAATATTCAGCGAATCCCCAGGGCCAACGATGTAGTTGTAGCCCGCT
>JANOAP010000156.1:0-5314 GCA_031411175.1 Rhodoferax sp.
GCCGATGTTTTCGGACGGCCACAACTCTGGCATATTCTCCTGGGATTACCTGTATTTCCTGGGGGCTGAGCAAGATAAGCTATGGGCTGACTACCTGGGCCGTCTTCAGTCGGCAGGCGTGGACCGCGACGCGCCGATGGCAGTGAAAACCGGATCTGCCTGCGCCAGCCATTGACCGATTAATCGCCACTTTATTGATAGCTGTCTAGGCCCAATTTACGGTGGCGATCGTCCATTTTCGCCCTATACGCGACAAATTCCCCAACACGGTGCAGGGTTGTCGCCCCTCTGGGTGCCAATCACGTCTAGCATCGGGGTATGAGTTCCACCCATTTCGGCTTTGAGTCGGTTGACGTTGATGTCAAAGCGCGTCGGGTACGCGGCGTGTTTGATTCGGTCGCTTCCAAATATGACCTGATGAATGACCTCATGTCGATGGGCCTGCATCGCGCATGGAAGGCCTACACGTTGATGGTTGCCGATATTCGCGAAGGCTTCCAGGTGCTGGATATCGCTGGGGGCACCGGCGATTTGGCGCTGGCATTTTCCAGAAAAGTGGGCAAAAGCGGGCAAGTCTTCCACACAGATATCAATGAAGCCATGCTTCGCATCGGGCGCGACCGACTCCTCAACGAAGGCGTCAACCTGCCCACCGTGGTGTGTGATGCAGAAAAATTGCCGTTTCCAGACAACCATTTCGATGTGGTGAGCGTGGCCTTTGGCCTGCGCAACATGACCCATAAGGATATCGCGCTGGCCGAGATGAACCGTGTGCTCAAACCGGGTGGCAAATTGCTGGTGCTTGAGTTCTCCAAAGTAGCCAAGCCGCTGCAGAAAGCCTATGACTGGTATTCCTTCAAAGTGCTGCCTGGACTGGGGAAACTGGTGGCGGGCGACGACGCCAGCTACCGCTACCTGGCCGAATCCATACGCATGCATCCGCCCCAGGAGGAGCTAAAGGCCATGATGGTCAAAGGCGGCTTTGGTCATGTGGACTATCACAACCTCACGGGTGGCATGGTGGCATTGCATGCTGGAATCAAGTGCTAGATACACAGCTTATTTTTTGAAAACCCAAACTCACTTAACGATTACTCTGGAGACACCATGAAACTTAGTGCTTTTATTCTGGCGGCTACGCTGGCCCTGACGGGCTTGAATGCCGATGCGGCCAAACGGTTGGGCGGTGGCAAGTCCGTTGGCAAACAATCAAGCAACGTGACGCAAAACACGGCGACACCCGCTGCGCCAGGTGGTGCGGCGCAAAGCGCAGCAGCCAAACCTGCGCCTGCTGCCCCTGCCGCTGCCCCTGCTGTGGCACCCAAGAAGCCTTGGGGTGCCATGCTGGGTGGTTTGGCAGCTGGCCTGGGCCTTGCCTGGCTGGCGAGTTCGCTGGGGTTGGGCGGTGCCATGGGCAACATTCTGATGTTCGGCCTGATGGCCCTGGCGATCATGATGGCCGTGGGCTGGTTCATGCGCAGGCGCGCGGCCGGGCAGGCACAAAATGGCGTGCAGAACGCAACGCCCTTCGCATTTCAAGGTGCTGGTGCTGGCGGCGCACCAGTGTCATCGCCCACGCCGTATCGGCCTGAAAACGTCGGCAATGATGCCTCTGCACGCCCCTGGGAGCGCAGCAGCATGCCACTCGAAGGCGGGCAACAAAGCGGTTCCATGATTGGCTCTGGCCTTACCGACTCGCAAAACTGGGGGATTCCTGCGGGGTTTGACACCGAAGGTTTCCTGCGCGCAGCCAAGGGTAATTTCGTGACCTTGCAGGCGGCCTGGGACAAGTCGGACATCAACGCCCTGCGGGTGATGATGACTGACAGCATGCTCAAGGAAATCCAGACCCAGCTTGGCGAGCGCGAAGCCCACACCGGCGGGCCTGTCAACCACACGGACGTGGTCATGATCGAAGCCCAGTTGCTGGGCATCGAGGATCTGGGTGACGACTACATGGCCAGCGTTGAGTTCTCCGGAATGATCAAGGAAGATCCATCCGTCGGCCCTAGCCCGTTCCGCGAAGTCTGGAACATGACCAAGCCCAAGAGCGGCAGCAGTGGCTGGCTGGTGGCGGGGGTTCAAGCCCTTCAGTAATCCTTGCAATGGGCGCGGCCCGAATGAGGGAATAATCGGGGACTATGGCAACACAGTCCCCGTTTCAATTTCTGGAAAGCATTCTTGGTTCGTTTAAACCTGGCGCGTTGCCGGGTTCATTGCCCGGCCCATTGCCCGGCTTCAGGCCGCCCGACTGGGTGGTCCATGAGGCCAGCCATCGCATCGTCCTGCTTCTGAACCACATCTTGATGCAGGAAAAAGAAGCTACGAGTCGGCTGGCGCGGCAAAAGGGCCGCGTTGTGCTCATGAAATGGCGGTTCTTTGCTCTTAAGTTGGTAGCAACACCCGCCGGGCTGCTTGATCTAGCCGATGCTGCCGCCACCCCTGATCTCAACGTCGTCGTAACTGAAGACTCACCCTTCGCCCTCGCCCAAGCCGTGCTGCAAGGCGCCAAACCTGCCGTGCGCATCGAAGGCGATGTCCAGTTAGCAGCGGAAGTCAACTGGCTGGTGGATCACGTGCGTTGGGATTTGGAGGACGACCTCTCCCGTATCATGGGTGACGTACCCGCCCATGCGGTGGGTGACGCGGCCCGCCGGATCGGCGACGCACTGCGTCAGTTTGCGGGGAGCCGCGCCGGGGCCACCGCAACGGGTGGCTCGACTTCATGACACGACTCTACCGGGGTGCGTTCATTGTCTGGATCGTTCTGCGGTACGGGCTCGATGAACTCGTACTGAGCAGTTTTCAAAAGCCCTGGCTGCGCGCGCTTGCGCGCGTGGTGTCATTCGGTCGCAATCTGGATGCCCCGCGCGGGCAGCGGCTGCGTGAGGCGCTGGAACGGCTCGGCCCTATTTTCGTCAAGTTCGGGCAGGTGATGTCCACACGCAGAGACCTGATGCCAGTGGATATTTCTGATGAGTTGGCGCGGCTGCAGGATCGGGTGCCGCCCTTTGGGTCGGACGTCGCCGTCGCGATCATCGAGAAAGCGCTGGGCAAGCCCGTAGACCAGATATTCTCCAGTTTTGACCGAGAGCCAGTTGCCAGCGCCTCGATTGCCCAGGTGCACTTTGCCAAACTGGTGGACCGCCAAGGCAAAGAGCGCGACGTGGCCGTTAAGGTGCTGCGCCCCGGTATGCTCGCCGCCATTGAAAAAGACCTGAGCCTGATGCGCATGATGGCGGGTTGGGTAGACGGGCTGTCCAGCGACGGCAAGCGCCTCAAGCCCAAGGAGGTTGTGGCCGAGTTTGACAAGTACCTGCATGACGAGCTGGACCTGGTGCGGGAGGCGTCCAGCGCGGCGCAACTGCGGCGCAACATTGCCGGGCTTGACCTGGTGCTGTTCCCCGTGATGTTCTGGGATTACTGCACGACCAACGTCATCGTCATGGAGCGCATGTATGGCATTCCGATTGGGCAAGTGGCCCGGTTGCGTGAGGCTGGAGTTGACATCCCCAAGCTGGCGCGCGACGGTGTAACGCTGTTTTTTACGCAGGTTTTTCGTGACGGCTTTTTTCACGCCGACATGCATCCCGGCAATATTCAGGTCAGTGTGGAACCGGCTACGTTTGGCCGCTACATCTCGCTGGACTTCGGCATTGTTGGCACGCTGACCGAGGTAGACAAGGAATACCTGGCGCAGAATTTCACTGCGTTTTTCAGGCGGGACTACAAGCGCGTGGCCGAGTTGCACATCGAGTCTGGCTGGGTGCCGCCCGAGACGCGGGTGGACGAGTTGGAAAGTGCCATTCGCGCCGTTTGCGAGCCTTACTTTGACCGCCCCTTGAAAGAAATCTCACTGGGTCTGGTGCTCATGCGCTTGTTCCAGACCTCCCGGCGCTTCCATGTCGAGATTCAGCCGCAACTTGTGCTGTTACAAAAAACGCTGCTCAACATCGAAGGCCTGGGGCGTGAACTCGACCCGGACCTGGACTTGTGGAACAGCGCCAAGCCGTTTCTTGAAAAATGGATGCTGGAGCAGGTGGGGCCACAAAAGCTGCTGAACCAGCTCAAGGACCAGGCGCCGCGCTATGCAACGCTGCTGCCAGAGCTGCCTCGCCTGATGCACGAATTTTTGAAGCAACGGCCTGGCGACCACCGTCGGCAACTGGACGAGCTGCTGGCCGAGCAAAAGCGCACCAACCGGCTGCTTCAGGCGTTGATCTACGGCGGCATCGGCTTCATTCTGGGGTTACTGGCCATGCAGGTGCTTGTTCGCGTGCGGCTGTTTTAGCCGCGCCCGCCTTGTCCTTATAATTGAAGGCTTTGCTTTTGCTTGCGTCTGCGTGCGCAGCGCTTTTAGCGCGCCAGACGCGCCTTTGCCGCAAGCCAATTTGAATCCCACCTTGAGATTGCCATTCAGCCATGCCTATTTACGCCTACAAATGTGACGCCTGCGGACATGCCAAAGACGTATTGCAGAAGATGTCGGACGCCCCGCTAACAGACTGCCCTGCCTGTGGCGCGGCTGTGTTCAAAAAACAGCTCACTGCGGCCGGCTTTCAGCTCAAGGGGTCGGGCTGGTACGCGACTGATTTCAAAGGCGGTGCCACCCCGGCACCGGGCGGTGACAAATCTGGTGGTGGTTCCGATTCAGGTACGGGTGATTCCAAAGCCGATGTCAAGACCGAAACAAAGGCCGATACGAAGCCTGATACCAAGACTGACACCAGCACGGCCAGCAAAAGCGAGACCAAATCCAGCGACGGTGCGTCCAGCAAAGCGCCAACGGCGTCTGCCGGTGGCTGCGGTGCGTCCTGTGCCTGCCATTGAGAAGACCCCGGTACCATGCCCCTCAAAAAATACTTGATCACCGGCCTGCTGGTGTGGCTGCCGCTGGCCATCACGGTAGCGGTACTGTCGTGGCTGGTTGGCGTGCTCGACGGTGTTTTTGGCGGCGTGCTGTCGGGCTTTGAGGCTCTGCTGCCCACCGGTACCAAGCCCGTCATTGACCGCCTGCGGGCTATTCACGGCCTGGGTGTGATTCTGGTGTTTGCCACACTGCTGATTACCGGTGCACTGGTGTCCAATGTGGCCGGGCGCTGGATGCTGCGCCAGTGGGATCGCCTGTTCACCAACATTCCGATTTTCAAGTCGATCTATGTGGGTGTCAAAAAAGTATCCGACACGCTATTTTCCAGTAATGGCAACGCCTTCAGAAAAGCCATGCTGATCCAGTACCCGCGTGCGGGTTCCTGGACCATTGCATTCCAGACCGGCACCCCCGGCGGTGAAGTGGCCCGCCACCTGAACGCCG
>JANOAP010000157.1:0-2451 GCA_031411175.1 Rhodoferax sp.
GACGCCGTGGCAGATCACCAAAATTGCGCGCCACATCGAGCGGCCTTACACGCTGGATTACGTCAACGAAATCTTCACGCATTTTGTGGAGCTGCATGGCGATCGTCATTTTGCGGATGACCTGAGCATCGTCGGCGGCCTGGCCCGTTTCAACGGCACGCCCTGCATGGTGCTGGGCCAGCAAAAAGGGCGCGACACCAAAGAGCGTGGCCTGCGCAACTTCGGCATGAGCAAGCCCGAGGGCTATCGCAAGGCCTTGCGCCTGATGAAGACGGCCGAGAAGTTCAAGCTGCCGGTGTTCACCTTTGTGGACACCCCCGGCGCGTATCCCGGCATTGACGCCGAAGAGCGGGGCCAGTCCGAAGCCATTGGCCGCAACATCTTCGAGATGGCCCAGCTGGAGGTGCCCATCATCACCACCATCATTGGCGAGGGCGGCTCGGGCGGTGCTTTGGCCATCTCCATTGGCGACCAGGTGCTGATGCTGCAATACTCCATTTACAGCGTGATCAGCCCCGAGGGCTGCGCGTCCATCCTCTGGAAGACGTCGGACAAGGCCAAGGAAGCCGCCGATGCCCTGGGCATTACCGCGCACCGGCTCAAGGCGCTGGGCGTGATCGACAAGATCGTCAACGAACCCGTGGGCGGTGCCCACCGTGATCACAAACAGATGGCGGCCTTTCTCAAGCGTGCCCTCAACGATGCCTACCGCCAGGTGAGCGACCTCAAGGTGAAAGAGCTGCTGGACCGCCGTTATGAGCGCCTGCAAAGCTATGGCCGTTTCATTGACACCAGGGCTGACGCCCGCGCTGCCAAGTAGTGCGACTGACGGCGCGTCAGACCGCACGCCTGACGTAGCGAACTATCCGTCGGGCCTTTGCGCGTGACCACGTCACTGGCCCATGCCGTGGCGGCTTTCTCGCCCTCACTGCCCCTGGCGGTCGCCTACAGTGGCGGGGCTGACTCCACGGCCTTGCTGCTGGCCTGTGCCGAAAAATGGCCGGGGCAGGTAGAGGCAGTCCACATTCACCATGGTTTGCAGGCGGCGGCAGACGACTTTGAGCGGCATTGCGAAGCCTTTTGTACCAGCCTGAAGGTGCGGCTGACGGTGCAGCGGGTCCATGCTGCGCATGCCCCCGGCCAAAGCCCCGAAGACGCTGCCCGCATTGCCCGTTATGAGGCGTTTCGGGCTATAGCCAATACAGAACGTGCTTCACCAGCTATTAAAAATGTAGCGTTGGCTCAGCATGCCGATGACCAGGTTGAAACCATTCTGCTGGCCCTGAGCCGGGGCGCCGGCCTGGCGGGGCTGGCGGCCATGCCGGCCCGCTGGGAGCGCGACGGTATTAGCTACCACCGGCCCTTGTTGGGCGTGAGTGCAGCGGACATCCGCGCCTGGCTTGCAGCGCGCGGCGTGGCTTTTGTAGAAGACCCCACCAATGTGGATGAGCGGTTCACACGCAACCGCATCCGCGCGCGCCTGTTGCCACCGTTGCACGATGTCTTTCCGCAGTTTCGGGAGACCTTCGCCCGCAGCGCCTCGCACGCGGCCCAGGCCCAAGACCTGCTGGCCGAGGTCGCGGCGCACGACCTGACGATGGTTGAAGACGCGGCAGGCACTGGCCCGGTGATCAAACGCTTGCAGGCCCTGAGCCGTGCGCGCCAGGCCAATCTGTTGCGGCACTGGCTCAAGACGCGCTTCACGGGGGTGCCCAGCACCGCGCAGTTGGATGAGCTGCTGGACCAGGTGGCGGCCTGCACCACGCGCGGGCACCAGATCCGCATCAAGGTGGGCCAGGGCTTTGCGCTGCGCCTGGGCGACTCACTCACTTGGTACAATCCCTAGCCTTTACATGCTGCGTCGGCCCTCCGGCAGGCACCGCATGACTGCCAACCGCAGCCTCAACTCGAACTTCCTGTTTACTCCAATGGCTTTGATCGTTCACAAATACGGCGGTACGTCGATGGGCTCTACCGAGCGCATCCGCAATGTCGCCAAACGCGTTGCCAAGTGGGCGCGCGCCGGCCATCAAATGGTGGTGGTCCCCAGTGCCATGAGCGGCGAGACCAACCGCTTGCTGGGCCTGGCCAAAGAGCTGGCGCCGGCCAAATCCACTGACGCCTACAGCCGCGAGCTGGACATGCTGGCCGCCACCGGCGAGCAGGCTTCCAGCGCCCTGCTGGCCATTGCCCTCCAGGCCGAAGGTGTGGAGTCCGTCAGTTACGCGGGCTGGCAAGTACCGATTCGCACCAACAGCGCCTATACCAAGGCCCGCATCGAGTCGATTGACGATGTCAAGGTGCGCGCAGACCTGGCCAATGGCAAGGTGGTCATCGTCACCGGCTTTCAGGGCATGGATGAGCAGGGCTACATTACCACCTTGGGCCGGGGGGGGTCCGACACTTCGGCCGTGGCTGTGGCTGCTGCCATGAAGGCGCAGGAATGCCTGA
>JANOAP010000158.1:0-14733 GCA_031411175.1 Rhodoferax sp.
GTTGTTGTCCGGGTCCTTCCAGCTCGTCGACGACGGCGGCGTGCAGCCCTTGGTGTAGACCGAGGTGTAGTCGGTGACGGCGTTGATCAGCCCTTCACGCACCTTGGGATCGTCGACCAGCACCTTGCCCGAGTCGCTGACGAGCTTGACGTTGTAGGCATCCATGAAGGTCAGGAACGAGAAGAACGAGTCGCTGGAATCCACGCCCAGGGGCTGGCCAATGCCAAAGGCACGGTTGCCGGATTTCTGGCGGTAAGCGGGTTGCACTTTGTCGCACCAGAAGTCCCAGTAGCCTTTCCAGTCTTTGGGGATGTCTGACTCCTTGAATCCAGCGTCAGTGAGCATGTCTTTCCAGTACTGGATGTGCATGGTCTGCTGCTTGATGGGAAAAGCATAGTACGCCCGCTTTTGCGTGGCGTTGTTCTGCAGGAACGTGGTTGACAGCGCTCTGGGCTCGAACTTGGCATTGATCGGGTCAATGATGCTGGTCACATCTTCGAGCTTGCCGTCGTAGGCCCATTTTGCGGTAACCTGGAAGTCAAAAACGTCACCATAAGCGACGTCGGGCGGATTGCCGGCATCAAGTGCCGCCACCGACTTGGGAATCATTTCCTGAGGCGCATACAGGGAAAGATCAATCTTGATTTTCGGGTTTTTGGCTTCGAACTTCTTGATGGCAGCAAACAGTGCATCGTCTTCCGCCTTATAAAAGCCCTTACCCCACCATACGGTGAGCTTTTCCTGGGCCACTGCATGACTCGACGCAAACAGCGCCGTGGTCATGCATGCCGCAGTGGCAAGTAATCTGAATTTCATCTGCATGTCTCCTTTTGGTTGATTGACGGGGGAAAACTTAAATGTAAGCTGCTAGAACTCACGCTGCCTTGAGGCGCAACGCGGGCTGATTGACCCGGGGCAGTCGGCGTCGCGTGCCCAACACATGCTCTATGTCATCGTGGGCACCGTCGATGAGGACGCAGATGGCGCGCTCCGCCTTCAGCGCGTCATGCTGAATAACGGCGTCCAGCACCGCACGGTGCAAGGGCAACGAGCCCAAGGGGCCATCCTTGCGGCTGGTGGACAACTCGAAACTGGTGCGCAGCAAGGCACCTAGCGCCTTGCTCATCTGCACCAGCATGCGGTTGCGCGAGGCCTGCAGCAACCCCTGGTGAAACCTGAGGTCATGGGTGACGTAATCACCCCCGTGGGTGACTGCGGCTTTCATGCCAGCGTAAGCAGCTTCAATGACAGCAATGTCTTCCGGCGTGGCGCGTACAGCCGCCAGCTTGACGGCTGCAGGCTCCACCACACGCCGCAAATCCTGCAGGTCACGAATAAATTCAGGCGTGAGCCCAGCGACCGACTGCCACGCAATGACATCCGCATCAAACCAGTTCCACTGGTCGGACGGCAGCACGCGGGTCCCCACCTTGGGACCGGTCACGATCAGCCCCTTGGCCACCAAAGATTTGATGGATTCGCGCACGACGGTCCGGCTGACGCCCAGTTCTTCGCACAGCACAGGTTCAGGCGGAATGGTGCCTCCGACCCCATAGCGCCCGGCCACAATGGCCTGACCCAGAAAGTCAACCGTGTTGCCGTGTACGTTTTTGATCATGGCGTCTGATTTGCGGCGGCGTGCGTGAATGCGAAAGGGTGAATGCGAAACGCCTAGCGACACTCGGGCACGGGCGTCAACAAGGGCTTGCCCTCAAGACCGGCCTTCATGTTCGCGAAGGCGAGATCCGCCATGGCCTGACGGGTCTGGCGGGTGGCACTGGCCATGTGCGGCGTCAGCACGACATTGGGCATGCCCCAGAGTTCAGAAGGAGCGTTAGGCTCATTCGCAAACACGTCCAATGCTGCCCCACCAATGACACCATTCTGAAGCGCGCTGACCAGCGCAGCCTCGTCAACGACGCTGCCACGCGCGACGTTGATCAGGAACCCCTGAGGACCCAGAGCGGCCATCACATCAGAATTGATCAGATGCCGCGTTCCAGCACCTCCCGGCGTAATCACCACCAGAAAGTCAACCTCTGCAGCCAGCGCTTTGGCGTTGGGATAGTACGTGTAACCAGACTCCGGCTTCTCGGTGCGGGCCGTGTACGCAATCGACATGTCGAAG
This sequence comes from Rhodoferax sp., assembly GCA_031411175.1. Taxonomy (GTDB): domain Bacteria; phylum Pseudomonadota; class Gammaproteobacteria; order Burkholderiales; family Burkholderiaceae_C; genus JANYCG01. Next base: position 2,129 of record JANOAP010000158.1, read on the forward strand.
GCTTTTGCCCGGCGCGCGATGGCATTGCCAATGCGCCCAAGGCCCACGATACCCACACGTGCACCCGTGACTTTGCGACCCAGCGCGTAGGCACCCGATGGCCAGCGGCCAGCGCGGACATATTGGTCTGCCTGCGGAATATGACGGGCAATAGACAGCAGCAAACCCATGGCAAGATCGGCCACGTCGTCGGTCAGCACATCAGGCGTGTGCGTCACCGGAACACCGCGCGCCATGGCAGCTTTGGCATCTACTCCGTCGTAACCCACGCCAAAAACCGACACCACTTTGAGCGCCGGCAGCAGGGCCAGCAACTCGGCCGACACGTGCGACTCACCTGAAGCAGCGATACCGATGATGCGCGGAGCCAGCTGGGCGAATGCAGCAGCGTCACCTTCGTGAGCGCGCTCGTGCACGGTGTAATGGTTTTGAAGTGCCTCCATGTAAAACGGATGGAGCTTCGCAACGGCCAGGACGTCAGGTTTGGACAAGTGAGTCTTTCAATTAAAGGTAGGCCTCAATGAGGTGTATGCATCATTTTCACATCCGGCTTAGCCCGAAACGGGATACTTTGGCGTCCCGCTAAACTTGAACGCAAAACACCCTCAATCATATTACGATAATATAAACCCATGATCGGGGTTTTCCCACCCGAGGCAGTCAATCTCACGCGACCAACACCATGAGCGCCACCCCTCAAAAGCCAGCTTCCGCACTGCGCAGCCAGCAATGGTTTGGTCGCCAGGACCGCGACGGTTTTGCCTGCCACAGTGGGGGCAAGGACAAGGGCATGCCACATGGCCCGTTTGATAGCCGTGCGGTCATTGGCATCTACAACACCTTCAATGAACTCACGCTCCAGAACAGCTACTTTCGCACACTGGCCGAGCAGGTGAAAATTGGGGTTTACGAGGCCGGGGGTTTTCCCCTTGAGTTTCCAGTAGTGAGTCCGGGCGTTCTACAGGCTGACGACCAAGGGGGTAGACCTCGGTTTTCTGGTGGGCATGCGTGGCTCCTTTGTACCCAGAGACAATCACTAACCAACCCTTGATGGAGCATTGAAACCCGTGCAAAAGCAGTTTGACGTCGTGGCCCTGGGTGAGGCCATGCTGGAATTCAACCAGACCACGCCCCGTGAGCCTAAATACCTGCAGGGCTTTGGGGGCGACACCAGCAACGCTGCCATTGCCGCCGCGCGTGCCGGTGCCCGCAGTGCCTATCTCACGCGCGTTGGCGCAGACACCTTTGGCAATGCCCTGCTGGATTTGTGGACACGTGAAAGCGTCGACACTTCGGCTGTGCAGCGCGACGCCAGCTCCCATACAGGCATCTACTTTGTGACGCATGGCCAGAACGGGCATGAATTCAGCTACTTGCGCGCCGGGTCAGCCGCCAGCCGGATGACGCCGAATTGGCTGGGCGAAAATGGCACGGCAAATTCTGGTGGCCCGCCGCCTGCCGCCGGGCGCCGCAGCGCCGCCGATTTGATTTCCGCCTCACACATCCTGCACCTGTCAGCCATTTCGTTGGCCATATCACCCGATGCCTGTGACACCGCGTTTGCCGCCATGGCCATGGCCCGCACGACAGGTACGCGCGTGTCGTTTGATTCCAACCTGCGGCTGAAGCTGTGGCCACTCGCACGGGCACAGGCTTGTGTCGCAAAGGCCGTCTCGATGAGTGATGTTTTCCTGCCAAGCCTGGAAGATATGGTCACCTTGACCGGGCTGAATGATCCGGGTGCCATCATTGACTGGGGTCATGCGCATGGCGCACAGACCGTGGTGCTGAAACTGGGGGCCGAGGGCGCTCTCGTCAGCGATGGCACAAAGCGCCTACTGGTTGCGGGCAAACGGGTCACGTTGGTTGACGCCACCGGGGCGGGTGACTGCTTTTGTGGCAACCTGCTGGCACGCATGGCGCTGGGTGATGACGTGTTCACCGCAACGCACTATGCCAATGCGGCCGCAGCGCTGGCCGTGCAAGGCTATGGGGCGGTGGGGCCATTGCCTTACGCAGCGCAGGTTTTAGGTGCGTCGTGACTTTTTGATGAGGCCTGCCTTGTCAAGCAGGGCGTCCAGCATCGCGCCAGGGCGCATGCCACAGGCGGCATACCAGTCCACATAAGTCATCACATCGACGTAACTTTCACCGCGCTCGATCTTGGAGACGTAGGACTGGCCCACCTCCAGCAGCTCAGCCATTTTTATCTGCGTCAAACCAGATTTCTTGCGTGCAGCCACCATGGCCGCACGCAAAGTCTGGTAGCGGGGGTGGTGAATGGACTCGGGCACATGGCGATGCTCTACTCGGATTTGGAATAGTCCATTTACGACTATTTAAGGCAGAATCTGAATCCTGAGCAATGTCGCTCAGGGTTCAAGGGAGTTCGTATGTTTAGATTGACAGGTTTGGGATTGGTAGCCGCTTTGGCATTGACGGCTTGCGGTGGTGGAGGTGGCGGGAACACTGCAACGCCGACGGTGGCGAACGCTTCTGCAGAGGGCTTCTGGTCGGGGATCTCTTCCACCGGACCGACAGTACAGCTCGCGATCCTGGAGAACGGCGAAACCTGGGGTTTCTACACCACAGGCAGCACTCTGGTAGGCGCACTTTATGGCACAACCAGTAGCAGCGGATCGTCCATTTCCGGGACTGGCCAGGACTTCAATTTTGTCAGCCGCGCCGTTTCTGCAGGCACATACAGCGGATCAGTCTCAGCGAAAAGCTCGTTGACTGTGACTACGTCATCCGGAACCAAATTCAATGGTAGCTACGGCACAGCTTACGATCAGGCAGCATCCCTTGCCAACCTTGCCGGATCGTATTCTGGCTTTGGGGTGACGGGTAAAACAGCGGCACAGTCCACACCGGTCACGATCAGTTCCAACGGCACGATCACTAGTAACGGCGTTGGCTGCGCGGCTACCGGCACCGCCAGCCCGCGCGCTTCAGGTAAAAACATTTTTGATGTCAGCATCAACTTCAGCGGCAGTGCGTGCGCGCTTGGCAGCGGAACCGTGACCAAGGGCATTGCATACTTTGATGCGGGCACACGGCAACTTCTCGCCATGGCGCTCAACCCGACAAAGAGCGATGGCTTCATCTACCTGGGCTCCCGTTGAGTTGACTTAATAATGGCGCGCAAGAATTTGCGCGCCATTATTGAACGCTTCGAAATTCACGACGTTGAGCGAGTTGAGTCTGCTCCGAGCCTAAGCGAGCAGGTGAGCCGGAGAAATTGGGCAGATGGTGGATGTTCAGCGGTTGAACATCCAAGCCGCCAATGGGATCAGGTCGGCGCGGCATTCAGCGCAGCGGCATAAAGGAGGAGCGAAGCGGGGGACAGCCGCGGAGCTGAGTGCCGCGTCGGCCTGATCTCACCCCAGAACCAGCGAACAAACCTTACAGCCTCTGTCATCAAATATTGATGCTCAACGCATACAAAACTAAAACTCGCGGTGGAACCCGTCAACTGGCTCTGCGATGCGTTCACAATACACGCAATGACACCCATTGAAAAATTCAGGGCAGCCACCGGTCGTTTGCCCCTGGTCGCCATCCTGCGCGGCCTGACACCGGGTGAGGCGCCGTCCATTGGCCACGCGTTGACCGCTGCCGGGTTTGCCTTGCTGGAAGTGCCGCTGAATTCACCCAGCCCTATGGACAGCATCGCCCTGCTTGCCCGCCAGCATCCCCAGGCTCTTGTTGGTGCTGGTACGGTTTTGACCCCGGCGCAAGTGCGTGAGGTTCATGGTGCCGGTGGTGAATTGATCGTATCGCCTAACTTCAATGCGGAAGTAGTGCGCGAAGCCGTCCGGCTGGGCATGGTGTGTTTGCCCGGCATCATGACGCCGACCGAAGCTTTTGCGGCGCTGGCAGCGGGTGCCCATGGGCTGAAACTGTTTCCGGCCGAGCTGGCTTCGCCTGCGGTGGTTAAAGCACTGCTGGCCGTGCTGCCGGCCGAAACCTTGCTGCTGCCAGTGGGGGGCATTGCGCCCGATAACATGACCGCCTGGCTGGCGGCTGGCGCACGGGGATTTGGCATTGGCTCCAGCCTGTACAAGCCAGGCAAAAGCGCGTCAGTCGTGCAGCATGATGCTACTGAATTCGTAGCTGCTTACGCTGGATTGACAAGGGCATGAGCACTAAAACACTTCCAAATTCGTTCTCCATCTGCTTCGGGCACGCTGGGCGGGTCGTACTCATCACCGGCGGTGCCAGGGCATAGGTGAGGCTTGTGCACGCCGCTTTGCAGCGGAGGGTGCGCATGTGGTGCTGGCCGATGTAGACGATGTCCGTGGCCAGGCTCTGGCCGCCGAATTGGGTGCCTTGTATGTGCATTGCGACGTGGGCAACCAACGCGAGGTGAACGCTGCCGTTGCCACCGCCATGAAAGCCCACAATCGCATTGACGTGTTGGTGAACAACGCGGGTATTTTTCGCGCAGCCGATTTTCTGGACGTGACCGAGGAAGACTTTGACGCTGTGCTGCGTGTGAACCTTAAAGGCTCCTTTCTGATGGGCCAGGCCGTGGCGCGCGAGATGGCCAAGGCCGGCAAGGGGAGCATTGTCAACATGAGCTCGGTCAATGGCGTGATGGCCATCCCGACCATCGCCAGCTACAACGTCAGCAAAGGCGGCATCAACCAGTTGACCCGGGTGATGGCGCTGGCGCTGGCTGACAAAGGCATTCGCGTTAATGCGGTTGCGCCAGGCACGATTGCGACGGAGCTGGCCGCCAAAGCGGTACTGACCAGTGACGAAGCCAAGGCCAAAATCATGAGCCGCACCCCCATGAAACGCCTGGGTGAGCCCCGCGAAATTGCCGATGTGGTGGCCTGGCTGGCAAGCGATGCAGCCAGCTATGTCACGGGCGAGATCGTCACGGTGGATGGTGGCCGCATGACCTTGAATTACACCGTGCCCGTTTAAGGGCTTTGGTTGGTAGCCAGGAATTGCAGTAACAGCTTTGTGACTGCTAGCGGTTGCTCCTGCTGAACCCAATGCCCCGCACCCTCAATCAGGTCACAAGACGCCATACGGGTACAGGCCCGGGTTTGCATGGCCTCGAACGCACCAGGCTTCTGGTACACCCCCCAGTCGCAGGCGCCCGCAATAAAGCCCGAAGGCACATCAATGGTGCGCACGGAAAACACTTTCAGTTCGGCGTTGATGTCATCGCTGGTGCTGCAACGGTACCAGTTCAGCGCGCCCTGAAAACCGGTGTGGGCAAACGCCGCGCTGTAGACCGCCAGTTCGTCGTCGGGCAGCCAGCGACAGTGTGCGATGGCTCGGGTGTTGGGCATCTCTTGCGCAACAGTCTCTGCCATGCCCAGGTGCAAATCCATCAGGTAGTAGGTTGGCATCTTGGCCAGTTCAGCCGCGCTGGCGTCTTTCAACCGGTAAGGTGTATTGCCCTGCCAATCTGCACTTTTGTGGTGGTAATAAGCGCGCATGAAAGCGTGAACACCCTGGGGCGCATGGCGCATATTGCCATCGGCCTCACGGCTTGAGTAGTACCACTGGTAGTGCTTGCGGGGACGCTCCAGCCCAGCAAGCTCTTCGTGAAGTCGCGCGCCCATCAGCGCACCTGTCTGCTGAGGCCCTTTTGAAACAGTGTCAAACGCGAGCACCGGTGCCCCACCAAACGGCGCGCTCATCATGACCACGGAACGGAAGACGTCAGGACGGATGAGCGCGCACCAGGCGGCGACGGACGAACCAAAGTCGTGCCCTACAACCGCCTGCACGCGCGTCAGGCCCAGGGCAAACACCAGCGCCACGGCATCCTGAACCAGGTTGATAAGCCGGAAAGATCGAACGTCACCATCGTACCGATCGTCCCAGCCCGAGGTTTGACCATAGCCGCGCTGATCGGGCGCTATCACGCGGTAGCCAGCCTGTGCCAGCGGAAGCATCAGCTTGCGCCAGCTATAGGCCAGTTCGGGAAACCCATGCAGCAGCAGGACGGCAGGCCGGGTCTCGTCTTCGAAGCCGGCTTCAAGCACATGCATCTCCAGCCCATTCACGTCACGCACGATCCGGGAGCGCATGCCGGGGGGCAGCTTCATGTCAGGGGCCCTGGTTTCCTGGGCAATGCTGCTGGCGTTGAGGTGTTTCATCTTTTTTTGTAAGGTTTGGGCTTTGAGTCAGACAAATTAAGTCCACTTACTCAGCGTACCCAACTTCTGGAGTATTCCAATGCATTACAGCGCCACCCCGGCTTCTCATCAAACTGCATTTGACACCAGACTCGGTTCACTTGCCTTATGCGCCTGCCTGCTTCTGTCTGCCTGCGCAGCGCCCGTCGGCCCACGTGCTGTTGGAGTGGCACAGTTACCCCTGCAGCGCGGCTGGTTTGAGGGCCAGGTTGTGTTCTATATCACCACGGATGCCTCGGATGCCGCTGTGGCCCATGACAAGGGTGCCAACTATGCGCCACGACTAGCGAATGCGCTGCCTGAAAAATCAACGCCCGGTCGCCCTTCTGCGCTGGACAAGGTCTATGCATTCACCAACTTCGATCAAGGCAATGTGTTTGCGTCTGCGCCCAGACCCATGGGCCACCTGAGTAGCGAGGCGGCCTACAGCCCGCTATGGCTGATGATGACGGTGACCTGGAAACCCGGCACCACCACGCGGGTATTGGCATCTGAAGAAGACGTCCTCGACGCTGCCGAGAAAGGCCAGGTTGTTCTGGCCTCGACTGGTGTGGTGGTGAACTGCCCCATCGTGCACCGGGGTGCCATGGGTGGCTTGCCGGGCGTGACTATCCGGACCGATTAGGCCCGATTGAGCAACGCTGCCGTCGTGCGCGGCCAGCCAACCCGGCCAAACCAGGCCCCGCCTGCAATGGCCCAGGCATTGACCAGCCCATACACGACCAAGGCCACGCCCTGGGCCGCAAAAATGGCCGTCAGCCCGCCCCCCCACCAATGCAAGGCGAGCCAGCCACCCAGCGCCGCCAATACCAGGCGCACGATATTCCCTATCACCGGCCACATCAGACGCCCTGCCCCCTGCGACGCAAAGTACAACACCAGCCCCAGGCCAAAGAACCCGTAGACAGGCCCCACAGCACGCAAATAGAGCGTGCCTGCTTCCAGCATGGCGGGGTCTGCATTGAACAGCGACAGCCAGGCCTTCGGGAAAAACGCCGCCCACAGGCCAATCGCCTCCGCCATGGCGAACGATAGCGCGGCACCAATCCAGGTGGCCTGCAGCGCCCGTTCACGCTTGCCTGCCCCCATACAGGTGCCGACCATTGCTACCAGTGGGCTGCCCAACCCAAACACCAGGGGCACCAGCAAATACTCAAGCCGGGACGCCGTGCCATAGCCCGCAATGGCCGCCGTGCCAAAGCCACCGACCAGAGCCGTGGTGATGCCAATGGCCAGGTTGGTGGCGACGGTAGACACTGTGCCCACCAGACCCACCCGCAGGATGTCCCAGAACAGGGGCCTGCGAAACCGCAGGGTTTTCAGGTTGGGCCGCAGCAGGCTCTTTTCCGACCACAAATACGACGCCAGCGCGATGCTGCCAATGGCGTAGTAGCTCAGCAGCGCCACTGCGCCGCCCGCAATCCCCATGCCAGGAATCGGACCCCAGCCAAAGATCAACAAGGGCGACAGCGGCACCAAAACAAACGTGCCAATCACCGTCACCCAAGCCGGTGTGGCCATGTTGCCCGTACCTCGAAGGATCGAGGCCAATGAGTTGAACAGCCAGACCAGAATGGCCCCGGCGAACACCCAGTTTGAGTAAGTCAAGGCCGCCTCCAGCGCCGCGCCCTGGCCACCCATCTCTGTATAAAGCCAGCGGCCACCGCCCAGCACGGCCACCATGAACACCAGGCCAAAACCTATCGAGATGGCAATGGCATGCAGTACCAGCGCATTGGCATCCTCATTGCGCTTGGCCCCCAATGCCCGCGCAATGGCGGAGGCAATGCCGCCGCCCATGGCGCCACTGGATGTCATTTGCATCAGCATGACGAGGGGGAACACCAGGGCCATACCCGCCAGTGCGTCCGTGCCGAGCTTGCCCACGAAGTAAGTCTCGATCAGGCCCACGGCGGCTTGCGCCAGCATCACCAGTACATTGGGTGCACCAAGCCTGAGCAGCGTGGGGGCGATGGGCGCTTCAAGCAGCATTCGAGTTCTGGGGTCCATGGTGCGTGCTTTCTAGGCCGAAACGGCACGGGTCAATTTGGCTTCGCGGATCGGCAGGTGGATCAGCGCGGCTCCCACAGCCAAAACGATGTCGATGTACCACACCCAGTTGTAATTGCCGGTGGCTTCAAACACCTTGCCACCCAGCCAGGCACCCAGAAAACCACCCACCTGGTGCGTGAGCATGACCACGCCAAACAAGGTTGCCATATTGGCAGTACCGAAAAATTTGGCCACCAGCCCGGCCGTGGGTGGTACGGTGCTCAGAAAGGTAAGACCCATCACGGCGGCAAACACCAGCATCACCGGGCCTGTCTTGGGTGCCAGCAAAAACACAATCACGGCCACGGCGCGGGTGGCATACACCAGCGACAGCAATGACTTCATGCGCCAGCGCCCGACAGCCCAGCCCATGGCCAGACTGCCCACGATATTGAACAGGCCAAGGATACCGAGGGACCAGGCGCCCCATTGCGTTGGCAAGCCGCATGAGGCCACCACGCCCGGCAGATGCGTGCCCAGAAAGGCCACGTGAAATCCGCACACAAAGAAGCCCCCGGCCAGCATCAGATAACTGGGGTTGCGCAGCGCTTCCTTAATGGCTTCACCGGTACTCAAGGGCTTTTTTGCTGCTACCGTCGCGCCAGCCAGGGTGGCGCTTGCCGCTGGCTGCGAATTGCCCCGGAGCAAAAATGCGGCAGGCAAGGCCAGCAACACAATCAGCCCCAAAACCTGCATGGCGTTGGCCCAGCCCACGCCCAGCATCAGCGCCCCTGCAATGGGTGCCATGAGGAACTGGCCGAATGACCCACCCGCGTTGATGATGCCTGTCGCCATGCCGCGTTTTTCTGCGGGAATCATGCGGGCGGTAGCCGCCATCAACACCGCCGGCCCGGCCATGCCGGCACCGCCTGCAGCCAGCACACCAATGGCGAAGATAAGCCCCGCCGTCGTGGTCATGAAGGGTGTGATGAACGTACCCAAGGCCACCAGCGCGACACCGATAAACAACACACGTCCGGCACCCACTTTGTCAGCATACGCCCCGGCGAAAGGCTGCGTCAAACCCCACCAGAGTTGGCCAAATGCAAACGCCAGACTGATGCTGCCCAACCCCAGGCCAGTGGACGTGTTGAGCGAGCTTAAAAACAGGCCCATGGTCTGACGCGTGCCCATGGTCAACGCAAAAGTGCCTGCACCGGCCAGCAAAACCAGCCAGACTGCAAGCTGTTTAACGGGGGACTTATCAGACATGTTCAGCTCCTCCGTAAACGGGTTTCAGTAATTCAAGGGATTCCTGGATCAGGGCATGCAACGCCACGACACGCCCCACGCCCAGCGTCTGGTTTAAACCAAGCTGGGCAACTTTCCAGCGGCGCTGCGCTTCAGTTCGCTTCTCCCGGCCTGACTCTGTGATGGTGATGGATCGGCTGCGTCCATCTGCACCGGCTGCCAGCTCAACCCAGCCTTCCTGGATGAGGGGCTTGAGGTTGCGCGTCAGCGTGGAGGGCTCCATCTTCATGGTGGCTGCCAGATCTCCGGGGCGAATAGGCCCCAGTTTGACGATGTGAGACAGCAGGGAATACTGGGTGGTCTTCAAGCCGATCCGGCTCATCTCGGCGTCATAGTGCTGCGAAACACGGCGCATGAGCTGGCGCAGCTGGAAATTGGTGCAGCCCTGTGGCGTTGCGACGCCCAGGTCCGCGCCAGGTTTTGGAATCGGGTTTGCAATTTTCATGGTTTAATTGTAGCTGCAATCATTGCATATACAATTATTATTTCATCAACCCTTTTTTTGACACAAAATATTCATGACTGCAACCAACCGACTTGAAGACTGGATCGCCGAGGAAGACGCTGTTCGTCAGCGCCTCAATGCCGGCCCAGGCGCGGGTGTGGCCCGCCCCGAGCAGATCGCGGGCAAGACCGGCCTTGAGATGATGCTGGCCATGATCAACGGCGATATCCCCTACCCGCCCATTGCCAAGACGCTGGACTTCACCATCATGGAGGCGGGTCCTGGCCGCGCCGTCTTTCAGGGCACGCCTGGCGTGGCCCACTTGAACCCATTGGGCTCCATTCATGGCGGCTGGTTTGCCACCCTGCTGGATTCGGCGCTGGGCTGCGCAGTGCACACCATGATGCCGCCAGGCCGGAGCTACACCACGGCTGAACTTGGCGTCAACCTGGTCAAGGCACTCACACCCAAGGTACAACGCGTGCGCGCCATCGGCACGGTGATTCATTGCGGCAGGCAACTTGCCACGGCTGAGGCCCGGCTCGTAGGCCCGGACGGCACGCTGTATGCGCATGGCACCACCACTTGTCTGGTATTTGAAATGCAGACCAGAGCGTAACCAGGGCGGCGCAATACGTAGTTTGGCGTAGGCGCTAAGGCATGTAGCGTCCTCAAGCATGTGGCGTCCTGAACCAGCCGCGGGCCGATTGCAGCGACAATCGACAACTGCCATACTCCGCCCATTGCCATGTTCAAGTATTTTTACGACAAGCTCATGTCGTCCACTCAGGGATGGAACCTATCCGCATCCGGTCGCCAGGAATTCCGTGATTTTCCAAGCGCCGGTATGGCTGCGGAGTTGTTGATAGCCCCGTCCGCACTGATGCAGCTCCGCCTGGCCGAAGCGCAGGTGATCATCCGTTACATGCGCCCCAAGCGCATTGCAAAAGGAACTGTCTTTATCCGGGAAGGCGACGAGCACGAAACTGACTTCATGGCGCTCATTCTGGATGGCGACGTTCTGGTTGACAACATTGTGATCAGCCGGGATTCACCCTATATCTTGACTGTTTTGGGGCCAGGCAGTCTGCATGGTGAATTGGGGTTGCTGGATGGTTTGCCGCGGTCGGCGTCCTGCACCGCAGAAACGGACTTGTGCTGCGCCATGCTGACCCGACGGGGCCTGCTGGACCTGCTCCAGGACGACCCCAAGGTGGGTGCCAAACTGATGATGTCCATTGCCATGCGCATTGGCGACAGGCTGCGCGACAATACGCGCAAGCTGAAAACCTTTGCATCGCTGACCAAAGCCATGCAGCAGGAAATTGACCGCATGCTGCAGGACTCCAGAACCTCCTGAGTGCTATCAGCGCCTGGTCGTCAGGCCCGGCCCACCTGCCCTTCGCGCCGCCGCAGGGCACGGCAGAAGAAAAACCCGGCGGCAAACAGGGTGCTGCCACCCAACGCAATCACAGTGCCAGAGCCCAGGCGTTCAATCAAGCTCGCCGCCAGGTACACGCCGACGGATTGCCCCAGAAACAGGAACGATGCAAACAGCGACACCGCCGTGCCACGCGCCTGGGGTGCCATGTGGGTGGCATTCGTCTGCATGGTGTTGTGAAACATGAAAAAGCCAAAGCCGCCCAGCAGACTCGCGGGCACCATAGGCCACCATACCGGCGCGAAACCCAAAACCAGTGTCGATGCGCCTAAAAGAGCTACCCCAATCAACGCCAGCGCCGACGGCTGAAACCGACCGATCAGTGCCCGCGCCATGGCCATGTAGCCCATTCCTCCCAGGCCAAACAGGGCAACGATCAACCCCGCGGCAGACAGCGTCAACCCCAGGGCCTGATGCAAATGAGACGCCCAGATCGCCAACACACCAAACCCGGCAGCACCTTCCACAAAAGCCACGAGCAGCACAATCCGGGACCACGGCCCGATGATGCTCAGGGTTTGTGTCACAAAGCCAGGTCTGGCGCCAGGTTCCGGGTGAACCGGCGACGAAGGGTTCATCGATTGTTGTCGCAGGTCAGACAGCAGCAACAAGCCCACGCCCCCAAACAGCAGGGTCATGAACCCGAACGCCCAGCGCCATCCCAGTGTGTCGGTAAACAACCCGCCGATAAGCTGGCCACCCACAATACCCAATGTGGTGCCCAGCCCAACTCGCGCCAGCGTGGCCTGCAAGCGCTCGTAGGGCACGGCATCGCCAATCCAGGCCAAAGACAGCGGGATGATGGCAGCGGCACCCAGGGCCACCATCACCCTCGCGGCAATCAGCATGTCCAGGCTCGGCGCAAAAACAGCGGCAACACAGCCCATACTGCAGGCCAGCGTGGCAAAGGTCAACACCCGGAACTTGCCCAGCCTGTCGCCCATGGGGCCGTAGAACAACTGCGACAGCCCATACACCACGGCGAACGCCGACACGACACGTGCCGCCTGCGCCAGGCTGACTGAAAAGACACGGGACAGTTCGGGCAGCATGGCATCGCACATGCGCTGGACCGCCATGCTGGAAAAGGTCGCAAAGGAAAGGAGGAGAACGCTGCGCCGTGTTGCGACAGAGAGTGAGGCTGAGCCAGAAGTCATGTGGGGTTTCAAGTTACTGCCGATTGTCCCTGCAAATTTTGCGGTGCCGCCCGATAATCGGCACATGCGACTACTCCACACCATGCTGCGCGTTG